>CAZAFS010000286.1:0-4877 GCA_964484165.1 uncultured Opitutaceae bacterium
CCGACGGTGGGCCGCATGATCCTGCAGGCGCGCACCGAGAAATGCCTGCGCGAGGTGCTGGTCATCGCGGCCGGGCTCAGCATCCAGGATCCGCGCCAGCGCCCGCTCGACCGCCAGGCGCAGGCGGACGCCGCCCACCGCCGCTTCGCCCAGCCCGACTCCGACTTCCTCACGCTGCTCAACATCTGGGAGGCGTTCCACGACGAGTTCGAGGCCATGACGCAGAGCCGGCTGCGCCGCTTCTGCGAGGAACATTTCTTGTCCTACATCCGGCTGCGCGAATGGCGCGACATCCACGACCAGCTGATGGAGGTGCTGGCGGAGCGCGACGACTTCCGCCTGACCTCGGTGCGGGACGGACTGCCGGAGGAGAAAAGTTCCAAACGCCAAAGCGCCAAACTCCAGACGCAAAGCGCGAAGCTCGAATTCGGTTCTCCCGCCTACCGGGCGATCCATCGCAGCATTCTCGCCGGCCTGCTCAGCAACATCGCCGTGTTCGACGAGCGGAACGGACTCTACCAGGCCGCGCACGACCGCAAGGTGACGCTGTTCCCGGGCTCGGTGTTGTATGTGAAACGAGAGGCGAAAAAAACGGCAAGGTCCTCCTCCGCCAAGGCTACGGCGGACAAGACGGAGGACAGCGGGCCGCACGGCAATCGCGCGGCCCGCTGGATCATGGCGGCGGAGGTGGTCGAGACCGCGCGCGTCTACGCCCGCACCGTGGCGAGGATCGACCCGGCCTGGGCGCTCGACCTCGGCGCCCATCTGCTCAAGGTCAGCCACACCGACCCATTCTGGAGCGCGGAGGCGGGCCGCGTCATGGTGCACCGCCACGCGCGGCTTCACGGCCTTGAACTCGAGTCGCGCGCCATCGGCTACGGCCAGGTCGATCCCGTCCGCGCCACCGAGATCTTCATCCGGGAGGGGCTGGTGGCCGGCACCATCGCCTGGCCCTTCGACTTTCTCGCGCACAACCGCCGGGTCCGCGACAAGACCGCGACGATCCTTACCCGCACGCGCAGCAGCGGCTATCTCGACCTCGATGAGGCGGTGTACCGCTTCTATGCGGCCCGGCTGCTGCCGGCGCGACCGGCGACGCCCCCGTCGCCGACCATGCGCGACGAGGGCGTCGCGCCCCCAGACCCCGGCGTGAGCTCGGTGCCGGATCTGATCGACCTAGTGCGCCTGCGGCGCCAGACCGAGCCGAAGTTTCTCCAGTTGGAGCCGGAGGATCTGCGCGGGGCCGAGGAGGCGGCGCAGGACGTGGCGGCGTTTCCCGACGTGCTCCCATTGGAGAACCGCGTGCTGGCGCTCGACTATGTCTACCGGCCGGGCGGCGAGGAGGACGGCGTGACGCTGAAGGTGGGCGTGCGCGATGCGGCCAGCCTGACGCCCGCGGCGCTCGACTGGGCGGTGCCCGGTCATCTGGAGGAAAAGGTGCTGCACCTGTTGAAGGCGCTGCCGACGGGCCAGCGCCGCGTGTTGATCCCGCTGGCGGAGACGGCGAAGACGGCGGCGCGCGCCGTGGCGCAACGCGCGCGGCTGCGTGATCACCAGGATCCGCTGGCGGAAACGCTCGCCGGTTACCTGCGCGAGGTGCACCGGCTGGCCGTCGATCTCCGGGTTTGGGCCGCCAAGCCGCTGCCGGACCACCTGCAAGTGCGCGTGCAGGTGGTGGACGAGCAGGGCCGGCCGGTGGTCGCCGGGCGCGATTTCGCCGGGGTGCGCCGGCAGCTGGAGGCGCGCCTGCGGGAGCTGAGCGCGGAGGCGGCGCGGGATTCGGCCGGCCAGCAGAGCGCGGCGTGGCGCCGCGCCCGCGTCCGTTGGGAAAAGGACGGGCAAACGACATGGACGTTCGGCGAGATTCCCGACCGGGTGGCCGCGGGCGACCAGGCGGGGGTGCCGGTGTACGCGTATCCGGCGCTGGTGCCCGAGGCCGCCGGCGTCGCGCTGCGCCTGCGGCGTTCGCTCGAGGAGGCGCAGGCGGACCTGCGCCGCGGGTTGTTCCATCTGTTCGAGCTGGAACTCCGCTACGAACTGGCCTGGCTGCAGCGCGATCTGCGCGACCTGCGGACGGTGGGGGTGGTGGCCGCCGCCTTCGCGCCGGTGGAGTCGTTGCAGGAGCAGGCGCTGACGACATTGCGCCGCTGGGTGTGCGGACGCCCCGTCGCGCCGCTCACCGCCGCGGCCTTCGCGCGCGTCGTCGAACAGGCCCGGACGGATCTGCGCGGCGTCGTGCCGCGGCTGACCGACCTTCTGCGCGAGATCTTCACGCTGCGGCAGGCACTGCTGACCCAACCGCAGCCCCCTCCGGGCCTCGAGGCGGACCTGGCGGCGCTGCTGCCGGCCGACTTCATCGCGGCCACGCCCTTTCCCCGGCTCGCGCACCTGCCGCGCTACCTCAAGGCCATGAAAGTGCGCGCCGACCGCTGGCGCGAGAATCCGACGCGGGACGCCGAGCGCGCGAAGCGGCTGGCGCCGTACGCGCGGGCGGTGGCGGCATTGCGCCGGGCCGGCCCCGCGACGGAGGCGGCCGACCGCTTCCGCTGGCTGGTGGAGGAGTATCGCGTGAGTCTGTTCGCGCAGGAGCTGGGCACGGCCGAGGCGGTGTCGCCGGTGCGGCTCGACCGCGAATGGCAGGCGCTGCGCCAGGCTGCCGGGTTGGTCGCGGAGGCGAACGCTCCGGGCGCGCGGATGCCCGCGGCGCCCGCGCCGCTGGCCACACCCTCCGCCACCGGGCCGCTCAAGAATCTCGGCGCGCTCGACCGGCTCTTTCCGCGCAGCTGATCCGCCTTCGCCAAGGCTACGGCGGCCAAGACGGAGGACAGGTCGGTCGGTTTGGTGGCGCGTCCGCCGCAGCTCTGGTGGAGCCATGGCAGACCGGCCCCGGCAAAAAGGGGCTTTGCAGTTGTCCGTCGCCCGGGTCGTGCTAAGTTTGCAGCCACCCCCGCCAGTTACCCCCATGAACACCTCCATCTCCGTGCTGCTGGAGCGCAAGGGCTCCACCGTGTTTTCCGTGCCGCCCACCATCACCGCCGCGGAGGCGGTGCAGGAAATGAACCGCCACAAGGTCGGCTCGGTGCTGATCATGGAAGGCGACCGGTTGTTGGGCATCTTCACGGAGCGCGATGTCTTGTCCCGCGTGGTGGCCGCCGACCTGGATCCGAAGAAACACACCGTCGCCGAGGTGATGACGGGCGACGTACTGACCATTTCGCCCCAGGCGAAGGTCGAGGAGGTCATGACCCTGTTCGGCCAGCGCAGCTGCCGCCACCTGCCGGTGGTGGACGCGGGCCGGGTGGTGGGGCTGATTTCCATCGGCGACATTTCGCGCTGGGTGGCCGACGTCAGCCGGCACGAGGCTGAGCAGCTCAAGCAATACATCGCGGGCGGCTATCCCACCTGAGGGGGCGGACTGGGGCGGGAGGCATAAAAGTCTGGCCTCGGGCCGGGGGTTGGCCAAGAACCACGGCCGTCCCCCACCGCATGAATCTCGATTCCGCCAAGGCCCTGATCACGACCGCGCTCGGGCGCATGACCGCCCTCTACAACAAGACGGCGTTCGACGAATGGGTGCTGGTGTCGCTGGACTCCGACCGCGGGAGCATCCTCGCCTACCACGGGCCCCGCCTGGAGAGCTACCGGCGGCGTTTTGCCGACGACATCGTTCCGTTGCGGGCCGAGATGACCGGGCAGCACTTGGCGGTGGGCGACTTCGGCTTCGCGCTCGAGGCGCCCGGCACGCACTTTGACGGGTGTGTGCGCGTCGGCGGAGCCAGCTACCTCCTCTGCAACCACACGGGCAAGTCCATGGCCGAAATCCGGGCGGATCCCCTATGGCTGCAGGCCCAGAAGGCGTTTGTGGAGATGAGCGAAAAGTTCCGCGCCGATCCGCTGGAGTAGGGCGCCGCCGGCGCGTCACGCCAGCAGGCCCTGGTAGAGGAACCAGCCGTAGGCGGCGAGAAGCAGCCACCCGGCCCAGCGGGGCAGACCGCCGCTCACGAGCAGGAACAGGATGTGCAGCACGGCGGCGCCGAGCAGGAGCAGCAGGCTGGTGGCGACGAAGGCCGGCACCGGCACGGGCCGGAAGAGCGCGCACAGGCCGAGCGAAAGCGGGATGCAGATGTGGCCGTCGCCGACCTGCGAGCTGTAGACGACGTCGGCGCGGCGCTTCCAGCCCCAGTAGAACGCGAGCAGGGCGTTGGGCAGCACCATGAGCCAGCCGCTGAGCCAGCCGAGATGGGCGGCGTTCACAAAATCGCCGTGCTGGTGCGAGAGCCACGCCACCAGCCAGTCGATGCTCCCGTACAGCCCATAGGCGCAGGCAAGCACGATCAGGATGTCGAGGTAGAAGAGCAGGCCGAAGGAGGTCTTCTGGCGGACGTTGTGCTTGAGCACATCGAACACCTGGAAGCACTGCCAGAAGAGGAAGAGGCCGGTGAGCATGAGGCCGTCGGTCCGGTCGAGCCGGCCGTCCCGGCCCAGCACCCAGACCGCCCCGGTGAAAAAGATGACCGCGCACAGGGTGAGCAGGAGGGAGAGGCGGTTGATCTGGGGCGCGGAGTCTCCCCGGTTTTTTCCGCCCTTGCCGCTCCGCCTGGCCGCCGCACCCGGCACCACGGCGAGCCCCCACAGCAGGGCCGGCAGGCCGAGCAGCAGGGTGAGGTTGGTGACATTGTTGACGACGCAGTTGGTCACCACCTCGCGCACCGGCCCTTGGTGCGCCACGATGAGATAAACAAAGATCAGATTGCCGAGTCCGGAGCAGTAGGGCATCACGACGGTGCCCAGCGCGGTGCCTTCGAGGCCGTGGTCGAGCATGGCCTCGAGCCGCCACATCATGAGCAGCGAGGCGACGAGGAACAGGGCGAGGTAGG
>CAZAFS010000287.1:0-4830 GCA_964484165.1 uncultured Opitutaceae bacterium
GCCGAACCCCGCCGAAGATTTCGCTTTAGCGCAGGCCTCCAGCCTGCAGACGGGCAGCCAGGGATGGCTACGCTACTTTGCTTACACCTTACCCCTTAAACCTAAACCTGCGGCGGCCTTTTGGCCGCCGCCTGCCGCTTTGCGCTTGGCTCCTGCCGCCGGCGCCGCGGGGCAGAGGAGAAGCCGCAAAAACGCGCAGAACGCGCCAGCGGGAAGGGAACTCGACCCGGTAGTTGGCTGGATTTCGGATTGCGAGTCGGCACAGAATTCCAAGTAATGGAATTCCCCTATGCCCGCTACCACGTCCGGACTTATCCCTATTCCGGAGATCCAGCAGCGCATTCACGTTTTACGCGGCCGGCGTGCTTGCCTCGCCGTAGCTTCGACGGAGCGAAGGCGGGTGATGCTCGACGCCGACCTCGCCCGGTTCTACGGGGTCACCACGTTCAATCTCAACAAAGCCGTCGCGCGCAACCGGGACCGCTTTCCCGGGGACTTCGCCTTCAAGCTCACCATGAAGGAGACCAAGGCTTTGATATTCCAAACTGGAATATCAAAAGCCAAGCATGGCGGTGCTCGCAAGCCGGCGACGGTCTTCACCGAGCAGGGCGTGGCTATGCTTGCCGGCGTGCTCCGCAGCCCTCGCGCCGTGGCGGTGAGCATTGCCATCGTCCGCGCCTTTGTAGGTCTGCGGGAGCTGCTCGCCGGCCACCGACAACTGGCGGTGAAACTGGCCGAACTGGAAAAGAAGCTCGAGGGTCACGATGCGGCCATCGCCAACCTCTTCGAGGCGATGCGCCAGTTGCTGGCGCCGCCAGACCCGGTTCCGGGGCGGGAGATCGGATTTCACACCCGCCTGCCGCCGGAGCCTAGGAAGGGGCGACCGGTTGGATTCGTTCCCAGAGGAGATCACTGAGGTCCTGATCATGGAACATCAAATTTGATGTGGCGCGGTCATGGAGTTCACCGTAGAGTTCTATGTTACGAAGGAAGGACGGTGCCCCGTGCAGGAGTTTCTCGATGACCTCAAAGCCAGCGATCCCGGCGACTTCGCCGCGGTGCTCGCCGGGCTGGTCAGATTGGGCGATCGCCGGAATCACCGCGAACCATTGTCCAAGGCGCTCGGCGACGGCCTGTTCGAGCTCCGCCATGTGGGAAAACTCAACACCCGCGTCCTCTGGTTTTTCATGAAGGGCCGCCGCATCGTCGCCGTCCACAGCATCCGCCACAAGGGCCGGGCCATCGCCGCGCGCGATCTCGCCACCGCCGGCGCCCGCATGGCCGATTGGCGGCATAGAATGAACGAAATGTAGGGCCGGACCTTGCGTCCGGGCCGCTTCCCGTTGTCCCGATGAAGAAAACCAATTTCGACCGCTACCTCGCGAAACAGCTCAAGGATTCGGACTTCGTCGCGCGGTTTAAACGCGCGGGCGAGGCTTGGGATGTCGCCTTGCAGATCGCCGCCCTGCGGGAACAGGCGGGCCTGTCGCAAGCACAGCTTGCCGCCCTCCTCGGGACGTCCCAGCAGCAGATCAGCCGACTGGAGTCGCCCGCCTACGAAGGTCACTCGCTCAGCATGCTCCGCCGGGTGGCCAAGGCGCTCCACGCCCGCGTGCGGGTGGTGTTGGAGCCGGCGGATGCGGCGAAGGCCCTGTCGGTCGCCGAGCCGCCGGCGCCCTATCTTGCCGAGCCGACCTGTCCGCCAAGGCTTCAGCGACGGCGGAAGCTGATGAAAGCGGAGGCTCGCCGCTCCTGAACTTGGAACTTGGAACCTGCCACTTGGAACTTTTCGAGCGGCGCTCGCGCCGGCGTCTCGGCCCTTACCCCTTACTCCTTGAACCTAAACCCGCGCCCGCTCCGCTCCCGCTGCGCGGGAAGTACCAAATCCCAAGGAGCAAGTTCCAAGAGGCGGCAGCCGCGCGCCGGCCAATTGTTGTAGGGCGGGGTCGCCGTACCCCGCCACCAAGACCGCATCATCAGTGTCCATTAGTGTTAATCAGTGGTTACTCCCGCTCCGGCGGCCTCCGGTCCTTAAACCTTACACCTTAAACCTAAACCCGCGGCACGCGTCGCGTGACGCGCTCCGCTACCTCGGCCACAGCCAGCCGAACGTGCCGGCGGTCACCCCGGCGTAGATCAGGCCGTCGATCGTGGCTCGGAGCGTCGTGCCCCACGAGCGGCGGTACCAGATGGACATCTGCCAGAGCGCGCCGGCGTAGGCGAGGAACGCGGTCACGCCGGCGAAGCGGAAGACGGGCCGGTAGGAGGCGCCGGCGGGCAGCGCATGCCCGGTGACGTAGGCGGCGAAGGCGCTGACCGCGACCAGGTAGACGAACCAGAGGGCGAGGCTCTTGCCTATCGCCATCTGGCCGTTCGGGTACACGGTGAGCATCAGGACCGGGCCCTGTTTTATCTTCTCCTTGAAGCCGGGCGATCGCATCTCCTGCATGCTGTCGCAGCGGGGGACCATGTAGTCGCCCGGCGGGATGGCCAGCGGGCCGACGGCGTCACGGAGTTGGTCCTCGCCCGGCACCTTGCGGTAGTCGGCCTTGTGCCAGGGCAGGGCCATGTGGATGATGGAGCTGAGGACGAAGACGAAGACCGCCGACAGCAGGATCGGCAGCCAGAGGGTGGTGAGGGCGTTCATGGGGATCCTTGGGGGATGGGGTTGGCGGCAACATGTCCGCCTTCCGCCGCTCGTCAAACGGGGCGGGAATCTTCCGCGGCGCTGCTCTTGGCGCCTCGCCCCGCCACCATTGTCAACCAATAGTTGCCATGTTGGCTGGGCTGACGGGGGCGGGGGCGGAGCGGGTTGGCGCGGCCGGGGAGGCAAAACCCAAAACGCAAAACCCAGAACCCGGAGCGGCGGGCGCCGATCGCCCATCGCCCATGACCCATGGCCCGCGGCGGCCGGGTCGGTCGCCCGCGCTTGCCGCGCCGTCTAGTCACGCCCAAGCCTGGCGATGGCGGAAGCCCTGAGCTTGGAGAACAGGGTGAAGCGCTGAACCGCGGGCCGAAAGAATGAGCGAGGCGCCACCGGTCCCGCCGCTGATGTCAGCTAATAGTTGACATGTGGCGGGAGGCCGAGGCGAGCCAGCCGCGCCGCGGCTCCGGGGTTTGAGCTTGGCCCTTGGCCCTTGGAACTTGGGCCTTTGAACTTCCCGCGCCGCGCCGCGGGTCCCGGCGTCCGAACCGCCCCAAGAGGGGCCCAAATGGGAACCAGGCGCACCACCGCGAATCGCCAACCGGCCCCCGGCATTTGACTCGCCGGTCCAGCGGGACATGGTGTCACTCCGCTTCCTGAGAGTTTGTGAACATCGAGTCGGCTCATGTCCCCGAACAGGGGCGGTCGGTCCCGATGGTTATTCCAGCACGAACATCCCCATACCTCATGAAGCGCTTGTCCCTATTATTGATCGCCGCCGCGATGGTGGTGGCGGCCGGTTGCAGCAAAACCATAACGCGGAGCTCGGGCGGCAAGGAAGTGTCGATCGAGCGCAAGGGCGACCAGGTCAACGTCGCGCTCAGAAACGGGTCGGGCGACCAGGTGAACCTGCAGGTCGGCGCCGCGAGCATGGAACTGCCGGCGGATTTTCCGACGGACGTGCCCATCTTTCCCAAGGCGGTGGTGCGGATGACCAACACGCAGGCCAAGCACCGCCTCCTCGGCCTCGTGATCCCGGCGTCCGTGGCGGAGGGGCTGGCGTTTTATCAGGATGAATTGAAGAAACAGGGCTGGACGGTCCGACCCGGCGTGCAGATGGGCGCCGGTTACCTGCTCCAGGCGGGGAAGGGCGCCCGGACCTGCTCCATGGTCATCACCCAGGATGGCAGGGACACTGTCATCCAGCTCACCATCACCACCGCCGGGCGGTAGCGGGCCGCGGAAGCCACCGCGCTCCGTTCCCTGGCGCCGCCCGTCGTCCCGGGCGCGTTTCCGACCCAGGTTCCGCTGCACTGCCAATCGATCCTTCTCATGCGCCGATCCCTCCCGCCGCTTATCCTGCTGGTCCTTGGCTTGGTGGTGCGGGCGCCCGGGTTGGGCGCCGCCGGAACCAGCCCGGCACCATTGCCGACGCCCGTCCAGCCCGCGACCGATGCGGGCGCGCAGGACCCGGCGGAATTTCCGCGCCCCCCGGGACTGGTGCGCAAGTCCTACAGCCAGAGTACCGGCGTGCAGCGGACGGAGGAGATCGCGACCTACCACGCTTCAGCCGGGATCGACGACGTCTCGGCCCGCTACCAGGATTTGCTGCCGGCGGCGGGCTGGAAGGAACGGTCGCATTCGGACAGCGGCTCCGGATTGAACCTGGTGCGGATCGTCGAATGGGACCTGCCGGCCAGGGAAGCGGAGATCCGGTTTTATGCGGCCAAGGAGGGCAGCGACCTGCGGGTGCGGGTGTTCACCTATCGATCGGTGGCCACGGCCAAACCGATCGAAGCCCTGCCGCCGGCCGCCTCCGCCATCGTCATCGTGCCCGAGGTGGTGGGACAACGGATGGACACCGCGGAGCGGCAGTTGTCCGACCTGCAACTCAAGGTTGTCCGAAGCCCGGGGAAAACGGTTCCGGATCCAAGAAAGGACGGCACGGTGGCGGAGCAGAACCCGGCGGCGGGTCAGAGAGTGGGCCGCGGTTCGACCGTCGCGATCGTTCCCTGGATCGGATTGGGCACGGTGCCCAATGTGGTGGGCAAGCGGATCGACGAGGCCAGGGCGACGCTGACCGGGACCGATGGCGCGCCCAACGGCGGAAGATTCACGGTCGATGTCGGTGCGGCCAGACCGAACCCCGACTACCGCAAGGATGGCGAGGTGGCGGAGCAGAATCC
>CAZAFS010000288.1:0-4827 GCA_964484165.1 uncultured Opitutaceae bacterium
GCTGGAGCAGACGTAGACCTCGTCGACAGGAAATCCAAACGCTCACGCGTTTGGTTACGGGAGCCGAGCTTCAGATCTCGTAGCCAAAGCCGTGAGGCTTTGGATCCTCCCTGCGTGCGAACGCTCGCGCTTTCGCGACGACTTTTGAAACTCGACCCGCCGCCGCCGCGATCCCAACAATCCGCCCATGCTCTTCTTCCTCATGGGGGCCGCGGCCGGCGCCCTGGCGGCGTTTGGGTATGGCGTAAAAGCGCGCGCCCGCGCCGACCGGCTGGAGGTTGAAAAGCTCCAGCTCACCCAGGAGAAGCAGCTGGTGGTCGATTTCATGCACCACATGGTGCAGGCGCTGGGGGAGGGCGTCAGCCGCGACGAACTGTTCCAGCGCATCGTGCACGCCGCCATCCTGTGCACCGGGGCGCTGAGCGCGTGCATCTTCGAAAAACGACCCGACCACAAGATGCAGGGCGTGGCGGTCGAGGGCCTGTTCCCGCCGCACCGGCCGCTGCCGCCGCCGGGCGAGGCCGGGCTGGCCACGCGCGCCCGGTTCATCGAGCAGGTGCTGAAGTCGGAGGTCTTCGACATCAGCGAGGGCATCGTGGGCCGGGTGGCGCGCACGGGCCGCGGCGAGCTCATCGCCGACGCCGCGGCTGATCCGCGCATCGTGAAGCACGACGACCCGGCGCTCACCGTCCGGTCCGTGATCGCCGCGCCGATCCTATTTCAGGACCGGACCATCGGGGTGCTGGCCGTGGCCAATTCGGCGGACGGCCTGCCGTTCAACGCGACCGATTTCTCGCTGGTGCTGTCGCTCGCCGAGCAGGCCGGGCTGGCCGTGCACAACCTCGAGTCCCTGCACTTCCAGATCGAGAAGAAGCAGCTCGACCTCGATCTCGCGGTGGCGAGCAGCATCCAGCAGATGCTGCTGCCCGCCGCCACGCCGCACATCGCCGGCCTCGACCTGGCGGCGCAATACATGCCCACGCAAAAGATCGGCGGGGATCTCTACGATTTCTACCCGCTGGCGCCGACGCGGCTGGGCATCGCCGTGGCCGACGTGTCGGGCAAGGGCATCCCGGCTTCGCTGCTCATGGCGATCTGCCGCACCAACCTGCAGCAGATCGCCCCGCGCCTCGCCTCGCCGGCGCAGGTGCTGCGCGCGGTCAACCGCACCATGGCCGGGGACGTCTGCCGCGGCATGTTCATCACCATCCTCTACGCGGTCGTCGACGTGGCGCAGAACACGGTGACCTTCGCCCGGGCCGGCCACGAGCTGCCGCTGGTGCTGCGCCGGGACCCCGCCACCGGCCAGGCGGTGACCGAGTTCGTCGGTTCCGAGGGCATGCCGGTGGGCCTGGTCGATCCGGCGATGTTCGAGAGTGCGATCGCCGACCGGACCATTCCGTTCCTGCCGGGCGACGCGCTCGTGCTCTACACGGACGGCGTGACCGAGGCGGCCAACGAGGAGGACAAGGAGTTCTCCGGCAACCGGCTGGCCGACACCTTGCGCACGCTGCGCGGCCGGAGCGCCGCCGAGATCACCGAGGGCATCGTCGACCAGGTCCGGCGCTTCACCGGCCGGGACCACCACCGCGACGACCTCACGCTGGTGACGGTGCGGCGGGTGTAGCGCGCTTCGCGCGCGGTTCTGGGTTCTGAGTTCAGGGTTCTGGGTTGCAGCGGCGTGGTGCCCGAAGCCGCGAGGTTGTGGGCTCTGGTCGCGGTGCCTCCAAGTTCGCCGTTGCCTGAAAGCAGTCGAGTGGCCACGTTGTCCGTCCTTATGGCGAAAAGCGCCAAGTCTGCTGCGCGCCTGGACCGCTTCTCCCTGCCCGATACGGCCGGGCATTTCGGGCCCTATGGCGGCGTGTTCGTGCCGGAGACGCTGATGACGGCGCTGGCGGAACTGACCGAAGCCTACGCCGCGGCCAAACAGGATCCGGCGTTCCAGGCCGAGCTGGCGCACCACTTGCGGGAGTTCGCCGGCCGGCCCACGCCGCTGTATTTCGCCGAGCGCCTGACGCAGCACTGCGGCGGAGCCAAGATCTATCTCAAGCGCGAGGACCTCCTCCACACCGGCGCGCACAAGATCAACAATGCGCTCGGCCAGGCGCTGCTCGCCCGCCGCATGGGCAAGCAGCGCATCATCGCCGAAACCGGCGCGGGCCAGCACGGCGTGGCCACCGCCGCCGTTTGCGCGAAGTTCGGCTTCGAATGCGTCGTCTACATGGGCGCGGTCGACATGGAGCGGCAGGCGCTCAATGTCTTCCGCATGCGCCTCATGGGCGCCGAGGTACGCCGCGTCGACGCCGGCCAGCGAACCCTCAAGGAGGCCATCAACGAGGCCATGCGCGACTGGGTCACCAACGTGCGCTCGACCCATTACATCCTCGGCACGGTCTATGGGGCGCACCCGTATCCGATGATGGTGCGCGACTTTCAGCGGGTGGTCGGGCTGGAGGCGCGCGAGCAGATCCTGGCCCGCGAGGGACGGCTGCCGGACGAGCTGATCGCCTGCGTGGGCGGCGGCTCCAATGCCCTGGCGCTGTTCTTCGACTTCCTGGAGGACGAAGGGGTGCGCCTCACCGGCGTGGAGGCCGGCGGCCGCGGCCTGCGGCCCGGCGACCATGCCGCGCGGTTTGCCGGCGGCCGGCTCGGCGTCCTTCAGGGCTGCAAGACTTTCATTCTCCAGAACGCCGACGGCCAGATCGACCTGACCCATTCGGTGAGCGCGGGCCTCGACTACGCGGCGGTGGGCCCGGAGCATGTCTTCTACCGCGACCGGGGCCGCATCGAGTACGCTCACGCCAGCGACGACGAGGTGCTGGAGGCGTTCCGGCTCCTTGCCCGGGTGGAGGGCATCATCCCGGCGCTCGAAAGCACGCATGCGATCGCCTTTGCCCTCAAGCGCGCGCGGGAGCTGCCGCGCGACCGGATCCTCGTGGTCAGCCTCTCCGGACGGGGAGACAAAGACGTTCAACAGGTGGCGGCGTTGCTGGGCGCTGCTGCCAAGTAACAAGTGGCAAGTGACAAGTATCAAGATGATGGCGGAAGAGCCGAGAGATTTGGTGGAAAGGACCTACCGTTTCGCGGCGGATGTGCGGGGCTTCGTCAACCGGCTTCCCCAAAGCCTCTCCAACTACGAGGATGCCAAGCAGGTCGTGCGATCTTCCGGCTCGGTCGCGGCGAACTACCTAGAGGCTCAGGAAGGCGTGAGTCGGAGGGACTTCTTTTTCCGCATCAAGGTTTGCCGGAAGGAGTCGCGCGAGTCCGGACTGTGGCTCAGGCTGGTCGATGTGGGGAAAACCCCAGGGATGTCGGCGGTGCGCGACAAGCTCGTCGTCGAAGCCAGTGAACTGAAACTCATTTTCTCCGCCATCGCCGGCAAGGACGACACCGGGGATTGAGTGCTTCGGCGCGATGTGCTCGGTCTTGCTACTTGCCACTTGATACTTGTTACTTGGCTACCATGAACAGCATGACCGGTTATGGGCGCGCGACGGCGGCGCTCGGCAGCTTCACCGTCACGGTGCAGGTGAGTTCCGTGAACCGCAAGACGCTCGACCTCACGGTCGCGCTGCCCCGCGACTGGGAGAGCCTGGAGCCGGAGGTGGCGGCGGACGTCCGCCAGGCGGTGCTGCGCGGCAAGGTGCACGTCGAGGTGGAGGTGACCGGCGGCGCGACCGCCGCCGAGGTGGTCTGGAACGACGAGGGCGTGGCCCGGACGCTCGAGCGCCTGCGCGCCTTGGCGCGCCAACAGGGCGTGCCCTGCGAGGTGAACGCCGAGCTGCTGTGGCGGATCGCCAGCGCCGGGCGGCCGGCGGCGACCTTCCCCCCGGCCGACGAAGGCCGGCCGGTCGCGCGGGCCGCGCTGGCCGAGGCCCTGCGCGGCTTCACGGCCATGCGGGCGCGGGAGGGCGCGGCGCTGGAGGCCGATTTGCTGGCCCGCTGCGACGCGCTCGGCGGCCAGGTGGACGCGGTGGCGTCCCGGGCGCCCCAGGTGCCGGCCCTCTACCGCGAGCTGCTCCTCAAGCGCCTGCGCGAGGCCGGCCTGGAACTCGATCTCAACGACGAGCGGGTGCTCAAGGAAATCGCGCTGTTTGCCGATCGCAGCGACATCAGCGAGGAGTTGACCCGGGTGCGGAGCCATCTGGCGCAGCTCGGCCAGCTCCTGCGCGGCCGCGGCGAGATCGGCCGGAAGGCGGAGTTCATTCTCCAGGAAATCAGCCGCGAGATCCACACCATCGGCAGCAAGGCCAATGACCTCGAGATCGCGAAGGCCGTGTTCGAACTCAAGAACGAGCTCGAACGCGTCCGCGAGCAGATGGCCAACGTCGAGTGAGACCGGGCGCGCGCACCATCGTGGGCACGGCGGCCGGCTGGCATTTTCGGCTGGCGGCCGGGCTGTTTGCCGCCGCCGCCGCCGCCGAACTCGGCGCGCAGGCGGTGCGGGGCGCGACCGGCGCGGGCCCGGCCGGCTGGCTGGCGCTGCTGGCGACGGCCGCGTGGGTGGTCGGACTGACCTGGCGCGAGCGCGTGGGCATCCGGCGGGCCTGGACGTGCCTGGTCTGGGTAATGCTCATGAGCCTGTTCGCGATGATGCTGGCGACGCGCCTGGGATTTCTCTTCGGGCACATCGATTTCATCGGCCGGGAGGTTCCGACCGTCGGCCGGGTGCCGTTCAGCGTGCCGCTCCTCTGGTGGCTGGTGGTGGGGGGCTGCTTTCTGGTGGTCGAGGGCCTTTGGGGCGAACTGCGGGCGGGCGTGTCCGCTTTGACCGCCCTGATCACGGTGCAGATGGCGCTTATGCTCCTGCCGTTTCTGACCCGCCTG
>CAZAFS010000289.1:0-4813 GCA_964484165.1 uncultured Opitutaceae bacterium
CCGGGCGCGTGATCACGTATTCGCGGGCGCTGTCGTCGAAGTGACCGTATTGCATTGGGTGCGGGTGGGAAGCGGGAGGAAGCGGAAAACGCAGCCGTCGCATCCTTGGGCCGGCGGGACTATCGTCAATCCAAGTTCGCGGAGAGTCGAATCCGCCCAACCAAGACCTTCGCTGCCCGGCGGGCGAGCGAACTCCCGGCGGCGCCGAATGTGCCGCGTTGTAGGGCGGCATCGTCCGCCGTCGCCAAGGCTATGGCGGACAGGCCGGATGCCGCCATTCCTGCATCCCGAGGCGGGGTTCGGCCGCCTTCGCCCAAGGCTCCGGCGAGCCGAGGCGACCCCGCCCTACAATCACCGATCCGCGACCGCTCGGCTCAGTTCGAGAAGCGGACGATCATCGTGTGGTGGTAGGTTTCGCCGGGCCGCAGCACCGCGCTCGGGAAAGCGGGATGGTTGGGGGCGTCGGGGAAGTTCTCCGTTTCGAGGCACAGGCCGGTGCGGTGCTGGTACTTCACCCCACCTTTGCCCGTGGCGGTGCCGTCGAGGAAATTGCCGCTGTAGAACTGCACGCCCGGCTGGTTGGTGAGGATCTCCATGATGCGGCCGCTGGACGGATCCTTGACCACGGCGGCCAGGCGCACGCCCCGGCCCTTGGGCAACACCCAGCAGTGGTCATAGCCGCCGCCAAACTTGAGCGCCTCGAAGTTGGCATCGATGCGGGCGCCGATGGCCGTCGGGGTGCGGAAATCCATCGGCGTGCCGGCCACGGGCGCCACGACCCCGGTCGGGATCAGGCCCGCGTCGGTCGGCAGGTAGTTGTCGGCGGCCAGCATGAGCATCTCGTCGGTGATCGGCTTGGTCTGATCGCCGCTGAGGTTCCAGTAGGTGTGGTGCGCGAGATTGATGACCGTGGGCTTGTCGGTGGCGGCCTCGGCCTCCCAGATCAGCTCGTCCGCATCGGTCAGCCAGTAGGTGATCTTGACCTGGAGCGTGCCGGGATAGCCCTCCTCGCCGTCCCGGCTGGTGTAGGTGAGCGCGACGCCGCGGGCGCCCTTCTTGAGGACCGGCGCGCCCTGCCAGAGGACCTTGTCGAAGCCCTTGATCCCGCCGTGCAGGTGACAGGGAATGCCGCCCGGACTGTTGTTGGTCGCCAGGGTGTAGCTCTGGCCGTCGACGGTGAACTTGCCGTGCGCGATGCGGTTGCCGAAGCGGCCGACGCTGGCGCCGAAATAACTGGTGCCCGTGAGCCAGCCGGCGAGGGTGTCATAGCCGAGCGTGACATCGGCCAGGTGCCCCTGCCGGTCGGGCACGGTCAGGCCGACGAGGATGGCCCCATACTCCATGACGCGCGCGGTCAGGCCGTGCGCGTTGGTGAGGGTGAAGATCTTCACTTCGCGGCCGTCGTCCAGTTTTCCATAGACGACGGTCTGGATGTCCGAAGCTTTGAGTGGGGTCATGGTGAGAAGGGCTGCGGCGGCGAGCAGGGTCAGTCCGGATTTCATGATAAGGAGACGGGGTTGAGGGTCCGTGTCGGGTAATAAACGCCGGGGGCCCGGCGAGGTCGAGTGCGTTTTGCGGGGGCCCGCGCGCGGCGCGGGCGCCGGCATCTCCGCCATTGACGCAGAATTTACCCCGCCATTACATCCTGTTTCATGCAGGACCAGCCTGCCGGGCAGCCGGCGATCAAATACAAACGCATCGTGCTCAAGCTGAGCGGCGAGGTGCTGCGCGGCGGCACATCGGGCGATCCGATCGACGCGCCCACCTTGGAACACGTCTGCGCCCAGGTGAAGGAGGTGCACGAGCTCGGCGTGCAGATCGGGCTCGTCATCGGCGGGGGCAACATCTTCCGCGGCCTGCCCGGCCAGCAGCGCGGCGTGGACCGAACCACCGGCGACTACATGGGCATGCTGGCCACCGTGATCAACGGCCTCGCCCTGATGGACTGCCTCGAGAAGATGGGCGTGGTGGTGCGCGTGCAGAGCGCCATCCCGATGAACGAGATCGCCGAGCCGTTCATCCTGCGGCGGGCCATCCGCCACTTGGAGAAGCGCCGCGTCGTCGTCTTCGTGGCCGGCACCGGCAACCCCTATTTCTCCACCGACACCACCGCGGCGCTGCGCGCCAGCGAGATGCACGCCGACATCATCATGAAGGCGACCAAGGTCGACGGCATCTACGACAAGGATCCCAAGAAGAACGCCGACGCGGCGAAATACGAGCAGATCACCTTCGGCGACGCCCTCCGCCAGCGGCTCAAGGTGATGGACTCGACCGCGTTCTCCCTCTGCCTCGACAACAACGTGCCCATCCTCGTCTTCAACCTGGACGAGCCGCATATCATCCGGCGCGCCGTGCTGGGCGAAAAGGTGGGCACGCTGGTGTGCGACTGACGGCGCGGGCCGCCGCCGGCCCGGGATTGCTTTTGCACTGAACCCAGAACCCTGAACGGAGTTCCGCTTCCATGACCCATCCGATTGTCACCGACACCCAGGGCCGGATGAAGAAGGCCCTCGACCACGCCCTCCACGAATTCGGCACCATCCGCACCGGCAAGGCCTCCCCGACCATGGTCGAGGGCGTGATGGTTGAAGCCTACGGCACGACCATGCGGCTGAGGGATTGCGCCGCCATCACCACGCCCGACGCCCGCCTCATCCAGGTCACGCCCTGGGACAAATCGATCATCCGCAACGTCGAAAAGGCGCTGCAAACCGCCAATCTCGGCATCAACCCCATCGTCGACGGCGGCCTCATCCGCATGCCCCTGCCCGAGCTGAGCCGCGAACGCCGGCTGGAGTTCGTCAAGCTCGCCCACAAGCTCGCCGAGGAGGGCCGCGTGTCCGTCCGCAGCGCCCGCCACGCCGGCATGGAGACCGCCAAGAAGGAACAGAAGGACGGCAAGCTGTCCGAGGACGACGCCCGGCGGATGGAGAAGGAGATCCAGGTGATGACCGACAAGTTCATCAAGGACATCGACGCCCACCTCGCCGCCAAGGAGAAGGAGCTGACGACGGTGTAGGTTTTTGCTCCTTTCCCTGTAGGAGCCTGCTTGCAGGCGATATCCTGCAGGCCGCCGTTTTCACATCGCCTGCAAGCAGGCTCCTACACTCACAGGCAGCTCCGTGCCAATAAACGTCCCCAGTTCTCCCCCGGTCGCGGCCACCACGCTCCCGCGGCGGGTCGTCATCAAACTCGGCACCGGCGTGCTCACCTCCGGCGCCGGCCAGCTCGACGAACGCCGCATCGGCGACATCTGCGCGCAGATCGCGGGCCTGCGCCAACGCGGGACCGAAGTCATCGTCGTAACCTCCGGCGCCATCGGCCTCGGCATGGGCCGACTCGGGCTGTCCAAGCGCCCGCGGGAGCTGGCGAAAAAGCAGGCCTGCGCCGCGATCGGCCAGAGTCTGCTCATGCAGACGTGGCAGCGCGGCTTCGACCCGTGCCAGCTCACGGTCGCCCAGGTATTGCTCACCCACGACGATCTGCGGCTCCGCAGCCGTTATCTCGCGGTCAAGGCCACGCTCGGGCAATTACTCGCCGATGGCGTCGTGCCGGTCATCAACGAGAACGACACCGTCAGCGCCGCCGAGATCAAATTCGGCGACAACGACACCCTCTCGGCGATGGTGGCCAGTCTCGCGCAGGCGCAGTACCTCGTCATTCTCTCCCTGGCCCCCGGCTTGATCGACCTCAAGGGCACGGGCCGGGTCGTGCCGGTGGTGGAGAAGATCACCCCCGAAATCGAGGCCATGGCCGGCGGCACGAAAAGCGAGACGGCGGTCGGCGGCATGGCCAGCAAGGTCGCGGCCGCGAAGCTCGCCACCAAGGCGGGCTGCGGCGTGTTCATCGCCAGCGGGGCCGAGCCGGACGTCCTGCCCCGGCTGTTCAGCGGGCGCTCCCCCGGCACGTTCTTCGTGCCCAGCGGCCTGCCGATGGAGGCGCGCAAGCGCTGGCTCGCCTATTTCCAGCGGCCGACCGGCACGATCACGGTGAACGCCGGTGCGGTCCGCGCCCTGCGCGAGGGCGGCAAGAGCCTGCTCGCCGTCGGCGTCACCGGCGCGGACGGCCCGTTCGCGGCGGAGGACATCGTCAACATCGCCGGGCCGGACGGCGCGGTGTTCGCCCGCGGCGTGACGGCGTTTGCGGACGGCGAGATTTCGCGCGTCGCCGGCAAGAGCTCCGACGCGCTGCGCGCGCTTTTCCCCGGGCGCAAGCACCTCGAGGTCGTGCACCGCGACAATCTCGTGCTGCTGTAGGGCCGCGGTTGGCCCCGCGATTTCAGGGCGATCCGCGCTCAGCCGGGGACTCAAACGACTCAGGCAGTAGGACTCGAATCCTATTTACAAGCATTCGAACCGTTCGGCGGATGATGTAGGAGCCTGCTTGCAGGCGATTTTTCCACTGCTATCGCGAGCAAGCTCGCTCCTACAACTGCACAATACCGACCCCACCGCTTTGTCTTTGCATCCCGGCACCTTTGCGTGAGTAATTCCGGCGCTTCATGGATTTCGCTCTTAATCCCGAGCCGGGCCCGCCGCTCTCCACGCCGCCGATCGACTTCCGCAAGGAGCTCAACGACGAGCAGTATGCCGCGGTCACCGCGCCGCCCGGGCCGCTGCTGGTGCTGGCCGGCGCCGGCTCCGGCAAGACGCGCACCCTCACCTACCGCGTCGCCCACCTGCTGACGCAGGGCGTGCGCCCGGGCGAGATCCTCCTCCTCACCTTCACCAACAAGGCGGCGCGGGAGATGCTCCGCCGCGTGCAGGACCTCACCGGCGTCGAGGTCCACCGCTTCTGGGGCGGCACCTTC
>CAZAFS010000290.1:0-4801 GCA_964484165.1 uncultured Opitutaceae bacterium
ATGGCCCAGCTTCACGAGCGCGTCGCTCGGCGCGAGGTTGGGAAACCACACGTCGTACCAATTCTGCGACGCGAACTCCGCCTTGGGCACGCCCCGCGGCGGCCGGCGGACCGTGCCGATGCGGAGGCCTTCGTTTTCAACTCGCGGACTCCCGAGCCTGACAACACGTACAGCCATCGTTCACTCCTTGTTTGACGCCGAACGTCCAAGCTGAGCCACGCCTACAGCTGGCGCGCCTCCTGCCTCGCAGGAGGCGTGGCGGTCTTGGGTGTGGGCTCTGGCACTTGGTTCGGCCCCTTTCTCGGTGGCGCGATCCACGCGACGATCACAGAAAAGAGCGCACCATAGATACAAGCATTCAGAAGAAGCGCCGGCACGGAAAGGGCGCTTCCGATGATTCCTTCCTTGAACGGCGCTATTCGCAGTAACGCCACGCAAGGCAGTTCAAAAATATCCTTCACGCCAAATATCCGAGAGCCCCACAGATTGTAGTCACACACACCGTAGGCGATGGCGTAGATCAGTGCGCCGATTACGAATGGAATCGGACGAAATCTTAGCGCGGTTGATTTAGTAGAGAACACTTTCATTTGCCGAACAGTGTTATAAAGCCAAAGTGGTTAAGCGTCCAATCCTCGGCCTTGGCCGACAAAAGCCAAAGTTTCTCCGGGGGTCAATTCCGCGGGCGCCGAGGAAAGTTGGGCGCAGCAAGTCTGCGCCCCTACGCGTCGTTCTCGCGGCCGCCCGCCCGCCTTCGCTGAAGCTACGGCGTGGCCGCTACGCGGCCGGCACGAGCCGGACGCTCTCGAGCGCGATGCGCTCGACCGGCTGGCTGCGCTCGCCGCTGCTGCCCGTGCATGGCACGCCGGCAATGCGGTCCAGCACGTCGAGGCCCTTCACGATCTCGCCGAAGGCGGTGTACTGCTTGTCGAGGAAACGGGCCTCGCCGTGGCAGATGAAAAACTGGCTGCCGGCGGAGTCGGGGTGGGCGGAGCGCGCCATGGAGAGCACACCGCGCACATGCGGCTTGGCGTTGAACTCGGCCTTGAGCTGCCAGCCGGGCCCGCCCGTGCCGGGCGTGCCGGTGGCGCCGGTCTTGGTGTGGGGGCAGCCGCCCTGGATCATGAAGCCCTTGATGATTCGGTGAAAGGCCGTGCCGTCATAAAAACCCTGGCGGGCGAGCTTCTTGAAGTTCTCGACCGTCTTGGGCGCGACGTCGGGCCAGAAGGCCACGGTCATTTCGCCGTAGGAGGTCTTGATGATGGCGTGTTCAGCGGGGGCGGGCGCGGTGCTCATGGATATAGGGCAAGGAGATGCACCCCGGGGCGCGGCGCAAGCGCCAAAAACGCCGCCCCTGCCAACCGGTTTCGCCAGGACCCGTCACTTGCCCACGGCGGCCTTGGGCGGGCTGACTTTCAGGGTTGTCGTCAGATAGTCGGCGACCTTTGTGGCGAAGACGGCTTGGTAATATGATTCCGGCCGGTGTTCGAAGTCGTGCAGGTCAAACAGGTACCATTCAAAGGTTTTCTTGTGCTTCTGCAGCGTGTCGTGAAGAACTCCCGCGTCGATCTGCCTGAATATTCCGTCGTACGACGAAGTGTAGATGATCAGCGCGTGGGCCGACAGGTTGGCCACGAATTGTTCCGGCTCAAATTCCCGCACCAGACTGTAGGCGGCGCGGGAGCCGCCGGCCTGTTCGACGATGGATCCGAGGTCGCCGCCGCGCCCGGTGAACCAGTCGATCTCCGCGGCGTTCAGTCCGTAGGCGGCAGCATCCCAAGCCACCACAGCCTTGAGCGCGTGCGAGATTGACGCCATCCGCAGGGCAAACAGCGCGCTCATGCCGTTGCCAGTGATGGCGACCCGCGCCGGATCGATCAGCCCTTCATGCACCAGGAAGTCGAGCGCGTCTTCGTAGTCATGGGTTACGACATCGGCCAGCTTGAAGTCTCCGGCCTTCTGAAAGGTCTTCCCCCAACCGCGGCTGCCCCGGGCCATGATGCTGGCGACGGCAATCCCGCGGCTCGCCAGGTACTGATCCCAGGCGAGAAAGCCATCGGCCAGGTCGCCCTCCTGGCCGACATAATCCACCGGCACGATGAGCAGCGGGCAGGGCGGGGCGGCCCGGGAAGGGTGGGGCAACAGAAGGTAGCCGGATTCATGCACGCCGTCGCGCGTGGTGAATTCGAAGAAGCGCACGGTGCCGAGTGGGGGCAGGGAATCGTTGGCGAATTGCTGCTCCAGCTTGGACAGACGGCCGCGGGCTGTATCGAAGAGATAATAGCGCGACGGCAGGCCAGGGTTCCAAGCCTGGATGATCTGGACGCGGTGGTCCAGCGATGCGCTGGCCACGCGCCTGTAGGTCTCGGGCAGCGCCTGCGTGAGACCGGCATGGAGTTTGGCGGCGTTATCATCGAAGAAGAACAGGTCGTCATGCCCGAGGTTGAAAAAAGAAACCCCCACCGGGAAGTGGCTCGGCTGCTCGAAGATGAGCCGGAAGATGTCGCGGTTCGGCCGCTGGGCCAGCACGGTGCGCTGGCCGCTGGCGGGATCGAGCACCATGAGGGCCGTGGTGTCGCCCTGATCGTGGGCGAGAACCAGGAGGTCGCGGTCGTTCGCCGCCACCGCCAGAGGCCAGAAGGGCGGTTCGGCGCCAGTGCCTTCGAGATCCTGCCAGGGATCGGCTGCGGAAGCGCGCCAGAACACGCGCCACCGGTCCTCCCATTGGTAGATCTTGGCCCGGATCTCGCCGCCGGCGGAAAGAACGACCCGGTCGGGATCGTAGATGGTCGCGTCGAGCTGGCGGCCCCGGTCTGCGAGCACCTCGACACGCGTCACGTACCATCCCCGGAGATATTTCACGGCGACGACGTGTTCGGCGTCATTGGGCACGGCGGTAATACGATCCGGAGGCACATAATCCAGCGTCGACACGACGCGGGGTTTGCCCCCGTCGAGCTCCTGGACGAAGTACTTGAAGCCGAACTCGCCCCGCCCGGCGATCAAGAGGCGGCGGCTGCCGAGCCACCACGCGCGCTCGACCTCGCCGTCTCCGGGATCGAATACCCCGTCCATCTTGCCGGTGGCCAAGTCGAGCTTGAACAGACGGGAGTGGCCTTTGTGCCAGGCGATGAATGCCACGCTCGCACCGTCTGGCGATACTACCGGTGCATCGAAATCCGGCCGGCGGAAGAAGTTGGCGGCATCATCCTTGGCGGGTTCGGGCGGCGCCGGAACGGCGGCATGGGCGGTCGCCCAGCCCAACGCCAGGAACGCTACCAGGCGGGGGATGCCCTGTGGCATGATGGGTGAAGCAGGGAGGTCCGTCTACTGACCGATTTTCGCGTCGATCAGCTCGCAGAAATAATGGATGAGCACCAGGTGCGCCTCCTGCGCGGTCCGGCCGCTCTCGCCCGGGATGATCAGCTCGCAGGTCGCCAGGCCCTTGCACTGGCCGCCGCCACGCCCGAGGAAGGCGATGCTTTCGAGCTTCAGCCGTTGTGCCGCCTCGAGCGCCCGCACGATGTTCTGCGAGTTGCCGCTCGAGGTGAAGACGACCACGAGATCGCCCGGCTGGGCCAGTCCCTCGATCTGGCGCGCAAAGATGTCGTCGAACTTGAAGTCGTTGCCGATGCAGGTGAGGAGCGTCCCGTCGGCGGTCAGCCCGATGGCCGGGAGCGGCCGGCGGGTCTTGAAGTAGCGGCCCACGAGCTCCGTCGCGAAATGCTGCGCCTCGGCCGCGCTGCCGCCGTTGCCGCAGAGCAGCAGCTTCTGGCCGGCCTTCAGGGTGCGGAGGACCATTTTGCCGGCGCGGTCGATCTGCGGCCGGATGGTCGGCAGCGCCTCGAGGGTGCGCACGGTCTCCTGCAGGCAGGCGTCGAGATTCATGGGCTTGGCATAGCGGAGGAGCCGCGCCGGTCGCGACAAAAAAATCGCCACCGTGTTCGGGGGCGGCGCCGACCCTCCGCCTCGAACCGATCTGGAGAGCCCGGCTCCGCCCGGGCCGGAGAAGGACGGCGCGGCTTGCCTCGCCGAAGCTTCTGCGAAGGCGGGAGGCCGTCGCTTCAGTCCAGCCGTTCTGCGTCCACTGCTTGCGTCGGTGACCGCTGTGCCGAAAGGTTTGCCCGTGCCGTATTTCGATCACAACGCCACCACGCCGCTGGCCGCCGCCCTGGCCAAAGTTGCTGAAGAATTGAAGCGCCGCGCCGCCGCCGTCGTCACCGCCTGATTTTCGCGTCTTGTGTGGCATTCCTTCGGTGGAGTTCAATGTGACGCCATGTCCAACCCCATCCGCCCGTGAAAGCTCTCTCCGAAGTCAACCTTGAGGGGCTCCAGGAGCGGTTCACGGCCTGGGGCTTCAAGGCGTCGCATGCGTCGCGGCTGCTGCGAGATTACTATGCCAACGCGGGGATCGTGGCGTGGCCGACATTGAAGCTGCCGCGTGGATTGCGGGACCGCCTGCAGGCGGAGTTGTCCCTGATGGCGTCCGCGCCGGTGGCGCGGCAGGTCGCGGAAGACGGGACCATCAAGCTGCTGTTGAAGCTCGCCGACGGGCGCACCGTCGAATCCGTGGTCATGCCGGCTTGGCGGGACGACCGGGTGGCCGGATGTCTCTCCTCGCAGGTGGGCTGCGCGCTGGCGTGCGATTTCTGTGCGACGGCGCAGAGCGGTTTCGCGCGGAACCTATCCGCCGGCGAAATGGTGGAGCAATTCCTGCATCTGCGCCGGGAGGCGCAGGCGATCGGCCGGCGGCTGCAGACCGTCGTGTTCATGGGCATGGGCGAGCCGCTGCTGAACCTGG
>CAZAFS010000291.1:0-4785 GCA_964484165.1 uncultured Opitutaceae bacterium
TGAACGTGGCGGGCGTGCTCTGGGAGGCGCTGGGCTGGCGGCGCAACGCCGGCCACTTCGCGCTCGGGATGATTTACCTGCTGGCGCTCAGCGTGTGGTTCTCCCCCGCCTTCGGCTTTAAATTCTGGCCCGACATCGAGTCCCTGTTCGAGGGCATCCCGCAATGGACCGCCTTCGAGGCGGTGTTCCAGAGTTCCTTCTCGACCACGGCCATGCTGACGCTGTTCGGGTTGCTGGTGGCGATGAGCGAGATGAACCTCGCGGTGCGGGCTGTGTTCGACTATCTCAACCTCAAGCCGCGGGCGCCGGACTCCGACGAGGTGGACGTGGTCGCCTACGACCGGGGCCGGGCCATCGGCTTCCTCGAACGGGCGCTCATCTATTTTTTCGTGCTCGGCGGTCATTATGAGGCCGTGGGCCTTGTGCTGGTGGCCAAGATATTCGCCCAGTTCCGGCGCACCGATGACCGGGCGTCGATGGAGTACGTACTCATCGGCACGCTGCTGTCCACCTGCCTGGCGATCGCGGTGGGCGAGCTGGTGAATCACCTGAGCATGGGTTGAGGGGGCGGGTCCGCGGCCGGGGAAACCGCCCGCCCGGCCGGCCGGCGCCGTTCCGTGGGCAACAATCCGCCCGGTGGATCGGCCGGTCCGTCCGTTGATCGATGTAGGAGCCTGCTTGCAGGCGATTTATTCTACATCGCGAGTAAACTCGCTCCTACAACAGAAGAGGTGCCGACCTCAGCCGCCTTCCCAATCGAGAATGATCTTGCCCGACTGCCCGGAGCGCATGAGCCGGAATCCCTCCTGAAACTCCGCGCAGGGGAAGCGGTGGGTGATGACCGGCCTGATATCGAGTCCGCTCTGGATCAGCGCCGTCATCTTGTACCAGGTCTCGTACATCTCGCGGCCGTAGATGCCGCGGATCGTGAGCATGTTGAACACCACCTTGTTCCAATCGATCGCGGTCTTTTCCGGCATGATGCCGAGGAGGGCGATGCGGCCGCCGTGAAACATGTTGTCGATCATGTCGTTCAAGGCGTGCGGATGGCCGGACATTTCGAGCCCGACGTCGAAGCCCTCCTTCATGCCGAGCTCGCGCTGCACGTCGCGCAGCGACTCGCGCGACACGTCGACCACGCGGGTCGCGCCCATGCGCTGGGCGAGAGCGAGGCGCGTCGGGTTCACGTCGGTGACCACCACTTTGCGGGCGCCGGATTTCTTGGCGATGGCCGTGGCCATGCAGCCGATGGGGCCGGCGCCGGTGATGAGCACGTCCTCGCCGACCAGATCCCATTGCAGCGCGGTGTGGGTGGCGTTGCCGAGGGGATCGAAGCAGGAAAGCACGTCGAGGGGAATGGACGGATCCACGTGCACGGCATTGCTCGCCGGAATGCACAGGTACTCGGCGAACGCCCCGTCGCGATTCACCCCCACGCCCTTGGCGTCCTTGCAGAGGTGGCGCCGGCCGGCGAGGCAGTTGCGGCACTGGCCGCACACGATGTGGCCCTCGCCGTCCACCAGGTCGCCGGATTTGAAGCCCTGGACGTTGGCGCCGACGGCCACGATTTCGCCGACGAATTCATGGCCGATGATCATCGGCGGCTTGATGGTCTGCTGGGCCCAAGGGTCCCAGTTGTAGATGTGCACATCGGTGCCGCAGATGGAGGTCTTCTTGATCCGGATGAGCACGTCGTTGACGCCGGGCTGCGGCACGGGCGCCTCGATCATTTCGAGGCCGGGTCCGGGCCGGAGTTTCGCGATGGCGCGCATGGTTTTTGTGGCCATGGAGGAGGTTTGTTTCCCGGGGACACTAACCGCGTCCGCCGCGGAAACAATCTCGAAGCCCGACATCGAAACCCGGGCGGCGCGCTATTCCGCCAGCAGCTGGGCGCCTTCCAATACGAGCAGCCGCGCCTTGGTGCGCACCCCGCCCGCGGAGGAAAAACCGGTGAGCCGGCCCTTGGCGCCGATGATGCGATGGCACGGCACTATCAGCGGCCAGGGATTGGACCCCATCAGCGCGCCGATCGCCCGGCCGCTGCCGGGAGGCTCCTCCAGCATGGCGGCCAGATCGCCGTAGCTGCGGGTCTGCCCCGCGGGAACGGTCCGCGCCGCCTCATACACGCGCCAGGCCAGGCGCGACACCCGGCTCGCGTCGAGGGGCACGCCGCGGAAATCCTGCAGCTCGCCGGCCAAATGCCGCTGCACCTTGATGACGAGGTCGCGCACCCAGGCCGGCGCGTCCTCCAGTCGGGCGACGGCATCACCGACTCCGGCCAGGCGGGCGAGCCAGGCCTCGGTCGCGGCGGCGTCGGGCCCGGGCAGGACGAACGCCGTCAGGCCGGCGGCGTTCCACGCCAGGCCGCAGGCGCCGAAGGCAGTGGGAAAAAGCAGGTGGGCCATGGGAGGGTTGCCAGTCGACGCGGCCGCCGGGCGGCGCTCAAGGCGAAATTCGTTTGCCCCGTCCGGGCGGCGCCCCTACGCCCTCGGCCATGCAGAACACGTTTTATACCGCCTTCGACGCCGAGATGTGGGGCGGGCGGCGCAAGCCCGACTACCGGAGCGCGTTCCAGGTCGACCGCGACCGGGTCATTCATTCGCACGCCTTTCGCAAGCTCCAGTCGAAGACGCAGGTGTACCTCTCGCGGGAATACGATTTCTACCGCACCCGGCTGACGCACTCCATGGAGGTGGCGCAGGTCGGACGCTCGATCTGCCAGTTCCTGCTCAGCCGCGGCCGGCCGCTGCGCGACGATTTCCACATCGATTCCGACCTGGTGGAGGCCGCCTGCCTGGCGCACGACCTCGGGCATCCGCCGTTCGGCCACGCCGGCGAGCGCACGCTGCAGGAGCTGATGACGCCGCACGGCGGCTTCGAGGGCAACGCCCAGACCCTGCGCCTGCTGACGGAGACGATCTACCAGAACGACAGCGGCGTGCGCGGCCTGCAGCCGACCCGGGCGCTGCTGGACGCCGTGCTGAAGTACAAGAAGCTCTACGGCGAATTCGCCGCGCCGCCGGCGCAGCATTTCCTCTACGATCCGCAGGGCCCGTACCGCGATTTCGTGTTCGACGGCGCGGAAGTGCCGGCGGCGCTGCGGGGGGGCGAGGCGCTCAACGCGTTCACGAGCATCGAGTGCCAGATCATGGACTGGGCCGATGACACCGCCTATTCGCTCAACGATATCGTGGACGGCGTGCGCGCCGAGTTCCTCACCATCGAGCGGATCGAGCGGTGGGCGGCGGGCCAGGCCATCGACGCGGTCCGGCAGAAGGCGCTCGAGACGCTGTTCGACGCCATCCGCGGCGACCGGCTCGAAAGCGTGTTTTCGATCAAGATCGGCCGGTTCATCCAGGCGTGCCGGCTGCGCGAGCGCGACAATTTCATGGCGGCGAAGACCCACCGCTACCGCTTCGAGCTCGTCGTCGCGCCGGAGGTCGTGCGGGAGGCGCTGTTCTTCAAGCAGCTCGCCAACGACGTCATCTTCGAGAGCCCGCAGATTTGCCAGATGGAGCACCGGGCGCGGGTGGTGCTGTCCAGCCTGTGGGATTCCTGCTGGCGGAACTACGTCGAGCCCGGCCCGCGGGTGATCCACATTCTGCCGCGAAATATCAGCGCGCTCGTCGCCGCCGAGACGACCGTGGCCGGCAAGGCGCGGCGGATCTGCGACTGGCTCGCCGGACTCACCGACGGCACGATTCTGCGCACGCACCGGCGGCTTTTCGATCCCGAGTTCGGCTCCGTCCGGGAGCTGAGCTGAACGGGTTCACGCAGTTGTAGGAGCGAGCTTCGGCCTTCGCATGAAGCTACGGCCGACAGGTGCTCGCGACCTGTCCTCCGTAGCCCGGGCGAAGGAGGATGGCAGAGGAGAAATCGCCTGCAAGCAGGCTCCTACAGGCGTAACCGGCTGCGGACCAAAAACGCGCCACGTTCCTACGTGGTGACCAGGTCGAGGATCTTCGGCTGCACGAGGTCCGCGAAGGCCTGGTAGGCCATCTTGATGAGCTCGGTGTGGCTGCCGGCGTTGAAGGCGATCTCCGGCTCCTCGGCGAGGCAGGCCGCCACGTACACAGGCATGCCGTACAGATTGCCGAACGGCGGCATGGCCCCGACCTCGCAATCGGGAAAGGCGCTCTTGAATTCCTCCTCGGTGGCCAGTTTGACCCGGTCGATCTCCAGCATTTCGCGCAGGTCGGTGAGCACCAGCCGGCGGTTGGCCGGCAGGACGACCATGGACATGACGCCGTCGATCCTGACGATGACCGTCTTGGCGAAGTCGCGCCCCGCGACGTGGGCCGACGCGGCGACCTCGGGGGCGGTGAACGCCGGGGAATGCTGGATGCTGACGTATTTGACGCCGCGGCTGTCCAGAAACTCTTTCACCTTGGTGGCTGGCATGGGCGCTCCTGTGGGTTGGGATTCTGACTCGAACGCACCATCGGGGCGCGCTGGCTGGGCCTCCGGCCGAGGAGGCGCGTCTCGATGCCGACAGGGCGGAGTCTATTGCCGGCGCGCCCGGTGTAAACTGCGGAAACGCCCGCCGCCGTCAGCCCACCCGCACCGGCTGGCGGCGCGCGCCCCACCGTCCCGGCTGGGACTCGAAGCGGCCGGCCACGTCGGCACCGCACGTCTTGCAGCGGTTGCCGTCGAGGTTGTACGCACCGAGCTGGTACCAGTCGCGCTCGATGAGCACGGCGCCGCATCCCGGACACCAGGTGCTGCCGCCTGCGGGGTCGTGCACGTTGCCGGTGTAAACGTATTTCAACCCCTTGGCGCGGGCGA
>CAZAFS010000292.1:0-1772 GCA_964484165.1 uncultured Opitutaceae bacterium
TGGCCTTGAAGAGCGGACAGCGGTCGTCGCAGGTCAGGCCGCAATAGGCCATGGTTTTGAGATCCGGCAGCTTTTTGGGGGGAGCCGGCTCCCCGGTTTGGGTCTGTTCCGCGGCCAGGCGGACGGCCATGCCGCCACAGGCGCAGACCGCGCCAAACCGGCCGAAGAGTTTCAGGAATTCGCGGCGGGGCAGGGGTGGGCGCATGCCCCGCATAACCCCGCGCGCGCTGCCATCCCTTCGCGCCGGGGAATCCGGCTCCGCCCGGCGGTGCCGGTCCCGGCCGGTCCATCGTCACGGGCGGGGCGCCAGCAGGCGTCCGACCGCTTCGGAGAGGGCTTGGATGTCGTATGGTTTCGGCACCATCGCCTGGAATCCGTAACGCTGGAAATCGGCCATCACCGGGTCGTTCGAGTAGCCGCTCGAGACGATGGCGGGGACTTGCGCATCAACCTGGCGAATGGCCGCGATGGCTTCCACGCCTCCCATGCCGCCCGGAATGGTGAGATCCAGGATGAGGAGATCAAACGGCTTCTCGCGGCGCCGGGCGGCGTTGAATTCCTGCACGGCCGCGGCGCCATCGCCGACCGCCGTGACCTCCAGTCCCAGGCGCTCAAACAGCCGGGATCCCAGTATCCGGATGCTTTCTTCGTCGTCCATCAGCAGCAACCGGGCCGACTTGGGCGGCAGCGGAACCGCCGCCGGAAGGGCGGGCGAGGGTTCGGTGGCGGGCCGGGGTTCGGCCGCCGGCAGCCAAAGAGTGAACGTGGCGCCGTGACCGGGGCGGGAGGCCACCGCAATGTGCCCCTGATGTCGCTTGACGATCGAATAGACGGTGGCGAGCCCAAGGCCGCGGCCGGTTCCCCGGGTGGAAAAGTAGGGATCGAAGATCCGAGGCAGAACTTCGGGGGTGATGCCGTCGCCCGAATCGGCGACCGCCAGTTTGACATAGCGGCCGGTCGCGAGCGGGAGCGTCGCGCCGGCGGCAATGGCCTCGTTGCTCAGCGAAATCCGGATCACCCCGCCGCGCGGCATCGCCTCCACCGCATTGAGCAGAATGTTGCGGATGGCCTGGGTCACCTGCCCTTTGTCTGCCGTCGCCTCCCACAGTCCCGGTGCCACGGCGTATTCGCACCGCACGGCCGGCCCCGCCGCCACCGCGCCCGCGACGTCGCGGACGACGGCGGCCAGCGCGACGGGCGCCCGCAGCGGCTCGCCGCCCTTGGCGAAAGTCAGCAGTTGCTGGGTGAGATCGCGCGCCCGGCGGGCCGCACGCTCGATCTCCCGCAGAAAGCCGCCGGCCGCGCCCGCCACCCGCTCGTCCAGCATCGCGAGCGACAGGTTGCCCATCACCACCGTCAGCAGATTGTTGAAGTCGTGGGCGATTCCGCCGGCGAGCACGCCGAGCGATTCGAGCCGGGCGGCGCGCTCCACCTCGGCCTCGAGGCGGGCCTGCCGCTCCATTTGTGCGCGAATCTGGGCGGTTTGGCGGCTGACCCGGCGTCGCAGCGCGGCGATCCACCCCAGGCCGAGCAGAGTGCAGCCACCCAGAATGGCGGCGGCCAGGAGCGCGCGTTCCGCGGTCCAGAAGCGCGCCGGCTGGATCACCGCGATATCGCCCTGCGACCGGAGCTGGAGCTGGAACCCCCGCACCTGGCGCGCGTCGTCAAAGATGATCCGGTAGATTCCCGTCAGCGCGAGGCCCGCGCCCCGGTTGAGCCCGGCGGGCAGGGGGGCGTCGGCGGGATCGTCGAGCGTCGCTTCGAACAGGGTG
>CAZAFS010000292.1:1872-4747 GCA_964484165.1 uncultured Opitutaceae bacterium
AACGGCACGCGAAGCATGAGCCCGGTGATCCGGCCCGTCTGGTCGGTCGTCGTTTCACACACCCCGCGGACGCGAATCAGCGAGCCGGGATTGGCGGTGAAATTGACCGGGGACTGCAGATGGGCGACAAACTCGCCCGCCGGCGTCATCACATGGATCTTCCGCCAGTCGCCCGCCGATTCGATCCTCTGGAGAAAGCCGCGCATTTCGACCCATTGGCCGTTTTCCCCGCCGGTGATCGCCTGATCGAAGGTGATCTGGCGGGCCGGAGGGGCGGTCATGGAACCGAGATTATGGTAATGCTCGAGCGTCACCGCCGGTTGCGAACCGTCGCTATACGTCACGCCCTCGATGGCGAAGTTTTGCTGCAGCCGGGGCGTCTCGATCGTCGCCGACCCATAGCGGACGCGGATGCCCCCCGTGAGATCCTGCAGGAAGAAGAAATCGGTTCCCGGCAGCGCCCATGTCACCATGCCCGAAATTGCCACCCGGCGCCCGCGCGCGGCTTCGGCCGCGGTCAGCTCGCGGACCTGACCGACGCTTTCCAGCACCGCCGGCGACGGAACCCGGGCCTGGTCACCCGGGGGTGGCGGCCGGAGCTCGCGGTACAGGGCGGGCTGAAGAATCCATTGCGCTCCGGAGATGGCCACCAGACCGGCCACGTCGACCTCGGCGCCGAAGGGCAACCGCTGCTGCTGCGCGGAGCGGACGACCACCTGTCCCGTCTCGTCGCGGACGATCATCGAAACGCCGGGTTCCTGGAACTGGACGTGGCCGCGGATGTGAACGTTGCGTCCGGGAGCCGTCTGGTAGAGTCCGTTGATGGGCGTCCGCGGAAGGTCGAAGTCCGGCTGGGTGGCGATCGATCCGAGAATGGTGAGATCGCGCTGCCGTCCGACAAAGAGTTCGATCATGGTCTGAGTGCCCGTCGGGTCGAATCGTCCGGAATAGACCCCGATCAGGCGGACGAAACAGCCCTGCCAGTTCGGGATCGAGTGCGGGTCGTCCGGTTTCACCCAGCCGGTCACCGGCCGGCTGTCGATGATCAGCGACAGAAGCACGTGGTCGTCATCGATCAGCTGCTGGCCGTCGACATACCCGTCGGCCGTGACGACCCTTCCCCCCCAGGCGCCCATCTCGCGGATCTTGCCATTGGCGTCCAGCGGTTCGATGGGCTCGTAATCCCGCAACACCTTCACCGCCACCCGGTCCGCGGCCAGACCTTTGGACGGGACGATGGTGCCTTCGATCATCACGTACTGGCCGGTCCGCATCGCCGGCGGGGAGGATGCCAGTTGCAGATAGGTGCCGACGCCGTTGCGCTCGAGCCAGGTCAGCCCCCAGAGCGGATCGTAATAGCTTACGCGGCCCTCGATCCGCAACGGATGCGTGACCGCTTTCGCTTCGGTCGGGAGCGCCCAGAGCTGCGCGGGGTCGGTGATGTTTTCGACCGGCGGGGCGGCGGCCGGGGCGGCGAACGCGCCTCCGCCGCACCACGGCAGAATCGCGGCGCAGAAAAGAATCGCGCGCAGGGCCGCAGCCCGCCGATCGGACGGTGGGGCGATTTTTCTTGGCGTGTCCCGGAATAGCATGTTGCTGGGCCGGCGGGTGTTCACTGCTGACCGGCCTTTGTCCCAGTGCACTTATGGGTGGCAGCGCCGGCGAACGCAACGCGAGGCTGCGCGCATAGGGGGAAAAATATGCCCTTTTGGGGATGGCGCGGCGGTGCCGCCGGGGTGGAAACAGCGAAGAGGGGAACCGGCGCAAACGCTGCAATCCAGCCGTGCCGGACGCCCGTCTGCCCGCCGCGCTCGGGAGGGCGTCAGCCTGCGAGCAGCAGGTTGAGCATCTTCCGGTCCAGCTGATGGCCCTGAAACGACTCGTAGGCGACATCGGCCCGGCCGCTGTCGACGCAGCCGAAGGCGCCGCGCAGGTTCCACATGGCCCATCCCCAGCCGGCCTCCCGCCAGAGCGCCAGCAGGTCGGTCATCCACGCAAGCGTCACCTCGTGGGGCGTCCGGTTGAAGCAGCCCCATTCGCCGACGTGGATGGGGACGCCAAGTTGCACGAGCGGCTGCCACTTGACGATGAGTTCCTGGCGCAGCTTCTCGCGGTTCCAGAGCTGCCCGCGGGCGTCCAGCAGCGGCCACGCCGGCTTGGCCAGCGACTCGAATTCATTCGGCGGCACCCACGTGGCCGTGTAGTGGCTGACCGCCTTGGGCAGGTAGCCGCGCGTGCTCTGGACGAGGCCGAGGTCCACGATGCCGGGCACGGGCGTCTGGCCGATGTCGGCCCCGTCCGCCACGATGAGGCGGTCCGGGCTCTGCTCGCGAATCGCCGCCACGAGCGCCCGGACGATCTCCACGTAGCGGGACTGGTCGGTCATCCACGGCGGCTCGTTCAACAGGTCAAAACTGAGCCGGTCGCTGGGGATGGCGCGATAACGCGCCGCGAAAAACCGCCAGTGATGAACCGCCGCGGCGAGCGCCTGCTCCATCGCTTCGCGGGGACTGTCGAAGAGGAGAAAGGGCTCCAGTTCGCGGCCGTTGACGCAGTAGCCCGGGATCCGATGGAGGCACAGGTTGATGTGGATGCCGTGCTGCCGACCGTACTCGAGGGCCTGATCGACGGGCGCAATCTCGCGCTCGTCGATCTGCATCCAGTCCTTGCGGTCGGACCAGGTCCAGTAGGACAGCGGCAGCCGGGCGAAGTCGAAGCCCCAAGCCGCCATCCACTCAAAATCAGATTCGAGAAAGGCCTGCCCGCGCCGGCCGCTGGCCAGCTCCGGCAGGTTAAACCCGCGCCGGCGGGGCAGGCGCGGCTGGGCCGCCGGCCGCCCGGCGGGCGCGGCGGCGCCTAGCGGGGCGGGCAGGAG
>CAZAFS010000293.1:0-4730 GCA_964484165.1 uncultured Opitutaceae bacterium
CGCCAGCCGCTGCGCTCGTCGGCGCCGCACTCGGGGCAGGCCCGGGCGGTGCGCGGGATGGCCGCGCCGCAGTTCGCGCAGTTCTCGGGGGGCGGCGGGGGCGCGGACATGACGGCTCAGGCCGGCGCGAAATATTTCCGTTTGAGCAGGCGCCAGGTGGTCACGAAGAACGCCGTGAGCGGCACGGCGAGCACGATGCCCAGCACGCCGCCCAGCGCGGTGCCCCAGAAGAAGATCGCCACGATGATGACGACCGGATGCAGCCCGGTGCGGTGGCCCATGATCCTGGGCGTGAGAAACCAGCCTTCGATGTTCTGGACCACGATCGTCACCAGCAAGGCCAGGCCGACCAGCGCCCAGCCGCCGTCCGGCTGAAAAAACGCCAGCGGCGGCACGACGATCAGCGCGACGATGAGGCCGAAATACGGCACGGTGTTGAGCACGCCGATCGCGAGGCCGAGGCAGAGTCCGAACCGGAGGCCGATGAGCGAGAAGCCGATCGCCAGCAGCATGCCCATAAGCAGGCCGATGAGCAGTTGGCCGCGAAAGAACGAAACCACGATGCCGACGAATTCCCGCACCAGAAAGACCACGTCCTCGCGCAACCCCGGCGACAGGAAGGGCAGGTGCTCGCCGAGCCTCGCGGTCGGCTCGCCGCGGGTCAGCAGAAAGCAAAAGAGATAAATCGGGATGACCGCGAGGCCGGTAACAAAAGTGAGCAACGCCCACACGCCGGCTCCGGCGGCCCGCAGCGACGGCAGCGCCTGGCCGAGGAGGCCCTCGAGCTCGCCGGCCAGCGCCTGCAGCGCGTGGCGCACGGCGGGGTGGTCCTCGTAACGCCGGGCGAGGGCGGCCCACTCGGGATAATGCGTCTGGACGTACGCCAATACCCGCTGCCCGAATACGGGCAGGTAGGAGATGAAATCCAGCAATTGCTGGACCAGCGGCGGCACGACGAGGATCGCGAGACCGACCACCGCGAGCAAAAACAGGCCGTACAACAGAATGACGGCTGCCAGGCGGCGCACCCGCAGGCGGCGCTCCAACCGATCCACCGCCGGACGCAGAATCAGGGCGATGATGCCCGCGACCGCCAGCGGCCACAGCACGCCGGCAAAGCGGCCGACCACCCACGCCAGCGCCCAGAAGACAAAGGCCAACAGCGCGAAAGACGCCAGCAGGGCAAAGAGCGCGGTCGCAAAACCCACGAGCTTGCGCTGGCCGTCAGTAAGCAGGCGAACGTCGGGGTCCATGGCGACAGATGACAGGGGGCGGCGGCCGGAGGCCAGAGGAAATTGCGCGTCGCCGCCTCAGGTCTCGTCGTCGTGCAGGCCGAGGCCGAGACGCATCCGCACGTCGGGCCGCTCGGCCAGTTCGTCGAGCAGCTCGTCGACGCTGAAGTCGGCCACCACGAAGTCGCCGTGGACGAACGTGGGCACGCCTTCTTGGCCGCTGAGCTCGACCAGCCGTTTCAGGTCGGCGCGATTGCGCGACACGTCGCGGACCTCGACCTCGACGCCGTGGGTGGAGAAAAACGCGGAGGCCTCGCGGCAGAAGGGACAGCCGCGCCGGATATACAGGACCGGCCCTGCGTTCATGGCCGCAGGATAGGAAGGACAGCCGCGCCACGCAAGGGCGGAAGGGGAAAAGCGGCGGGCGCCGCTAGGCCACGCCCGGTCGGAACGGATGCGTCGTCACCGACTTCGCCCGATGATGCCGGTAGAGCCAGCGGGCCATGGCCGGCAGCAACAGCAGCGCCCCGAGCATGTTGACGAGGAACAGAAAGGTGAGCAGCAGGCCCATGTCGGCCTGGAACTTGAGCTCGGAGAAGATCCACGTGCTCACACCGATTGCGAGGGTGAAACCGGTGAAGAGAATCGAACTGCCCGTCTCCTTGAACGCCATGAACATGGCGTCCTCGAAATACTCGCCGGCGCGCAGCGCCGCCTGCAGCCGCGCGAACAGGTAGATGCCGTAGTCCACGCCGATGCCGACGCCCAGCGCCACCACCGGCAGGGTCGAGGTCTTGAGGCCGATCTTGGCGTAGACCATCAGCGCGTAGCCGAGGCAGCTCACAATCGCGAGCGGCAGGACGATGCACAGCGTGGCGCGCAGGGACCGGAAGGTGAGAAGGCAGAGCAGGATGACGGCGCCGAAGACCCAGGCCACGATCGGGAACTGCGCCGCCTGCACGACCTCATTGGTCGCCGCCATCACGCCGGCCGTGCCACTGGCGAGCAGGAACCGCGCCTTGGGCGACGGATGGGCCGCGCCGAAGGCCTTCACCGCGTCGGTGACCGTGCGCAGGGTTTCAGCCTTGTGGTCGGTCAGGAACAGCATGACCGGCATGACGCTGCCGTCGGCGTTGAGCAGGCCCGTGGCAGTGTCAATCGGCGCCAGCGCCTGCGCCATCGCCTGCTGGTTGTGCGGCAACACGCGCCATTTGAGCGAGCCCTCGTTCCAGCCCGCGTTCACGATCTTGGCGACCGAGGCGAGCGAGATGACCGAGTGCACGCCGGGCACGCCCCGCATGTAATTCTCAAACTCGTCCATGAGGCTGACCACGTCGTGGTCGACGCAGCCGTTCGGCACCGACTCGACGATCACCGAAAGGATGTCGACCCCGATGCTGAACTTGCTGGTGATGACGCGGGTGTCCCGGTTGTAGCGGGATTCCTGGCGGAGTTCCGGCACGCCGGCGAAGAGGTCGCCGATCTTGATCTGCTGCGATTTGTAGTAGCCCCAGAGGCCGAGGGCGAAGCAGACCGCGATGACGGCGAGCGAAGGGCCGGGCTTCATCTCAGCGGAGATGCGCGCCCAAGCGCGGTCGGTCTTGGCCCGGCGGGCGGTCACCCATTCGTTGTAGGCCCGCGGCAGGCGCAGGGACGACAGGATGATGGGCAGGAGAAAAAGGTTGGTGATGATGATGACGCCCACGCCGAGGCTGGCGGCGATCGCGAGCTCGCGGATCGACTGGATCTTGATGACCAGAATCGTAAGGAACCCGACCGTGTCGGCGAGCAACGCGACGCCGCCGGGCACGAGCAGCTGGGAAAACGCGCTCTTGGCCGCGGCCAGACTGGTGTCGCAGCCGGCGAACACGGCGGTGCGGAAGGCGCGCATCATCTGCATGCCATGGCTCACGCCGATGGCGAAGACGAGGAAGGGGACGAGGATCGACAGCGGGTCGATGCCGAAGCCCAGCGCGGTCAGCGCGCCCAGCTGCCAGATCACGGCGATGAAGGAGCAGAGCATCGGGGCCCCCGCCAGCTTCCAGCGCCCGGCATACTGCCACACCAGCAGCGTCGTGACGATGAGCGAGAGGCCGAACAGGATCAGCACGCCGCGCGCCCCGGCGGCCACGTCGCCCATGACCGTGGCGAACCCGATGATATGCACCTGGACGTCGCCGCCGCTTTCCCGCTCGACCGTGCGGCGGATCGTCTCCAGCTGGCGCGCCACCTGCAGGTAGTCGAGCCTGCGGCCGGTGGACGGATCCACCTCCAGGAGCTGGGCGCTGACGATCGCGCCGGTAAAATCATTTGCCACCAGCTGGCCGACCTTGCCGGATTTGATGATGTTCTCGCGCACCTGGGCGAGTCCCTCCGGCGTGGGCTTGAAGGTGGCGGGGATCACGTTGCCGCCGGAGAACCCATCCTCGACCACCTCGATGTAGCGGACGTTGGGCGTGAACAACGACTGCACCTGGGCGCGGTCGACGCCGGGCAGGTAGAAGACATCGTCCGTCACCTCCTTCAGCAGCTTGAAGAACCCGGGCGTGAAGATGTCGCCCTGCCGCGCCATCAAGGCGATGATCACCCGGTTGGCTCCGCCGAAGTCGGTCTGGTATTTGGTGAAGGTGCGAATGTACGGGTGCTCGAGCGGGAGCGACTTGTTGAAGCTGGCATCGACCCGGGTGTGGGCGGCAAACCACGCCATGCCGAGGGTGAACAGGCCGAAGCCGATCACGAGGACGAGCCGGTGGCTGAAGACCCAGTCGGTGAATCGTTCGGTCGCGGTTTTCATCTCATGGCGCGGACAGCGGGGTGACGCCGATTTCGCCGAGGGCGAGCAGGTGTCCGTCCGGGGTTTCCAGCAATTCCGCGACCGGCGTGGTCATGGTCGTGGTCCACGAGGCGAAACTCTGGCCCCCGTCATGGCTGACGAGAAACACCCGCGCCTGGCCAGCCAGCACGATGGCGCCGTTGCGCAGCCGCACCGCGGTGGCGAGGAGCACGCGCGGATCGACGGGCACTAGTTGCCAGTGGTCGCCGTTGTCGTCGGACCGGAAGATGCGCCCGCGCAGTCCGTAGGCCAGCAGCACCTGCGGGGTCAGCGGCAACACGCCGTAGAATGACCCGTCGTAGGGGGAAGGGATGGGCTGCCAGGTGGCGCCGCGGTCGGTGGAGCGCAGCAGCGTGCCTTGTTCACCCGCGATGTAGAGCGTGCCGGCCGGGCCGACGGTGATGCGGTTGAAATGCCGGTCTTGGTCGATTATCCGGCGCTGGCTCCACGTCTGACCTCCATCCGCGGTGGCGAGAAACTGGCCGTAGGCGCCGACCGCGAAGCCGGTCCGGTCGTCCAGAAACAGGACGGAGAGAAAGGGGGCGTCCAGATCGGCGCCTTGGAACTGCTTGGTCCAGGTCCGGCCGCCGTCGTCCGAATAGAGAATCAAGGCGTCGTGCCCCACCGCACAGCCCTGGCGGGCATCGGGAAAACAGACACCGGTC
>CAZAFS010000294.1:0-4720 GCA_964484165.1 uncultured Opitutaceae bacterium
CCTTGAAACAGGTCTACACCGCCATGTACGCCGCCAACATCTACGGCGGCGCCAAAGTTGACGATTTTGTCGGCAATGTATTCCTGAAACTCACGCCCACCAAGAAGTGGCTGATCAACCTCGGCTTTCGCGACGAGTACAACGTTATCGGCAGCAACGGCGGCTTTACGACGACCAGCCTGGCCACCGGGGCCACCAGCGTGGCCAGCAGCAATTTCACCGTGGCCCAGGACGTGACCTACTCGCATTACGTCGACCATGTCGCCACCCCCGAGGTTTCGCTCCAGTATCTGGGTTTCCACGGGATCTCGCTCTACGGGAACTTCGACGACCGCATCAACCACGGGAACCAGCACTGGATCAACCCCTACGCCGCCACCACGACCGCCGGCATCACCGGGGTCGTCACCACGGCCACCACTCCGATCGGGTCGGTCTTCTTCCAGGAGGCCAACCAGGACAACGCCGATGCGAAAATCGGTGCCGTGTGGAGTGTCAACAGCCGGCTGACGGTCCGGGCCGACGTGTTCCGGAAGGATCATCAGAACCGGTTCGTCGGCGCCAACGATTATGTCGGCACCGCCAGCTATGGCGCGCTCTACGCCACCGGCTATGCGTTGACCGGCATGACGGTCAGCGCCACCTACAAGCCGCTGCCCACCTGGTCATTCACCACCCGGTACGACTCGCAAAGCGGCATGATGTCGGTCACCGGCAACGCGATCACCGGCGGCTTGGACAATGAGATCACGTCCGGCAAGCTGAGCGCGCAGACGATCAGCGAATCAATCGACTGGATGCCCTACAAACAGTTCTACGTTCACGGTGACATCAGCGCAGCCTTCAATTACCTCCAGACCACGTATCCGGTCGTGGTTGTGAACACCACGTCTCCCATCATTCCCCCGCCGATCCAGAACGCCGACAACAACTACGTGACCGGCAGCGTGCTCACGGGCTTTGTCCTGAGCAAGCGGGCCGACGCCCAGATCCAGGCCGTCTACACCCGGGCGGACAACTACAACCCGGAGACCGCGCTGGGCGGCCAGCCCTACGGGGCCGGCTTCGAGGAGGAGTGTGTTACGGCGGGCGTGAAATACATGATCACGAAACAGATGTTCGCCGAGGGTAAGGTGGGGTACCTGCGCCGGACGGACGCCACGACCGGCGGGTTCACCAATTACAAGGGCCCGCTCGTCTACGTTGGCCTGACTTGCGCTCTTTGAGGGGCCGCTTCTCGACCCACCGCGAGCGTATCGCCCGGGTCGCGCTCAATAACGGCCTCTTCTAACGACGCCCTGAACCGCCGCCACCCCGCGAAAAGATTGCCCGCCAAGGAAACGACCGTCAACTTTTCCCTCCCACCGACCGTTATGAAAAAACTCCTCGTTCTCTCGCTTCTCGCCTCGGGCTTCCTGACAGCCGCCGCGTTGGCCGCGCCGGCGGCTGACAACTGGGACAACAACTGCGCCAAGTGCCACGGGGCCGACGGCTCCGGCAACACCAAGATGGGCAAGAAACTCAACGTGAAGGATTACACCGACGCGAAAGTGCAGGCCGACCTCAAGGACGCCGACATGTTCACGGCCATCAAGGAGGGCGTCACCGCCAACGGCAAGGAGCGGATGAAGGCCTTCAAGGACGATCTTTCTGACGCCGAGATCCACGATCTCGTCACCTTCATCCGCCAGATGAAGAAGTGATTCTCCGGCCGGGCCCGCCCCGCGCGGGGCGCCGCCGCCGCGAACCCGTTTCCGCCCGGCCGGTCCCCCGGCCGGGCGTTCTTTTGGCCGGATTCGACTCGCCTTGCTTCCATACCCAAGTTGACTGCCGCCATGCCCGAAGCGCCCGACCCTGTGCCTCGGAACGCCCCGTCGAATTTCAAGAACTGGCTGAGCCTCGCCGGCGCGATCACCGCGCTGGGCAGCCTGTTTGCCTTCGTCTTTCTGGTCGCGATCGACACCTTCTCGCACGATCGCAATCCCTATGTCGGCATCCTCACCTACCTTGTCGCCCCCGCCTTCCTGATCTTCGGCCTGGGGTTGATCTTCTCCGGCTGGTGGGTGCAGCGCCGACAGGCCCGGCGGCATCTCAAGGGCGGCGCGCTGCCCACGCTTTCCATCGATCTCTCGCGGCCGCGGGACCGTCACTATCTGGTCCTTTTCGGCTCGGGCGCCGTGGTGTTTTTGCTGCTGACGGCGTTCGGCAGCTATCAGACCTACCATTTCACGGAATCGGTCGAGTTTTGCGGCGAGACGTGTCACGGCGTCATGCAGCCGGAGTTCACCACCTACCACCATTCCGCCCACGCCCGCGTGTCGTGCGCCGAATGCCATATCGGCGCGGGCGCCTCCTGGTATGTGAAATCGAAGATCAGCGGTTCCTACCAGGTCTACGCCACGCTTTTTGACAAATATGAGCGGCCGATCCCCACCCCGGTCAAAAATCTGCGCCCGGCCCAGGAGACGTGCGAGCGCTGTCACTGGCCGGACGCTTTCACCGGCAACCTCGATCGCGCCTACGTGCATTTTCTCTCCGACAAGAACAACACCCCCTACACGGTGCGCCTCTCGCTGCGCGTCGGCGGCGGCCAGCCGGACCAGGGGTTCTTCGGCGGCATCCACTGGCACATGAACGTGGCCAACCGGGTGGAATACTACGCCTCCGACCCGCAGCGGCAGAAGATCCCCTGGATCCGCATGACCTCGCTGACCACGGGCGAGGTCCGCGTTTACCGCAGCCCGGACTTCAAGGGCGATCCGCCGGCGGGGGCGGTCCGCGTGATGGACTGCATCGACTGCCACAACCGCCCCGCCCATGCCTTTGCCACGGCCAACCGGGCGGTCGAAACCGACATGGCCCTGGGCAAGATCAGCATCAAGCTGCCCTACATCAAGCGGACCGCAGTCGGGGCGCTCACCGCGAAATACACCGACGTCAACCAGGCCCTGGAGGGCATCGCGACCACCCTGCGCGCCAAATACCACGAGGGGGACGAACTGGCACCGACTATCGCCGCCGTCCAGCGCGTCTACGAGGAAAACTTCTTCCCGCAGATGAAGTCCGACTGGCGCACCTATCCCAACAACATCGGCCACAAGGACTGGCCGGGCTGCTTCCGCTGCCATGACAACATGCACCGGACGGCGGACGGTCAGGAAGCCATCCGCTCGAGCGACTGCAACGCCTGCCACTCCATCCTCGCCCAGGGCCGCGGCGAGGACCTCCTCACGCTGACGCCCCAGGGCACGAAGTTCAAACACCCGGGCGGGGACCTCGACAGCGACGTGACCTGCAGCGACTGCCACAACGGCGGCAACCAGTGACCGCCGGTTGGCCGCGGCGCCGGCGTTGGCCAATGGATGCGGCTCGCGGACGGCAATTTATGCGCAGCCTACGGCAAGAAAGTGGTAGTCGCCCCGCGGCGATTCACCGATACTGCGGACGCAGAATCTGGTGATCTGTCGCCGGATCACCCAGTCCCAACCACCAACTTGAAGGAGATACCGCGATGAGAAAGACGCTGGCCGTTGCAGTCATAGCCCTTTTCGGCCCGACCCTGGCCCTGTTTGCCGCCGATGCCAAAAGCAATTGGGATGACAATTGCGCCAAATGCCACGGGGCCGACGGCAAGGGCGACACCAAGATGGGCCACAAACTGGACATCAAGGATTTCACCGACGCCAAGGTGCAGGCCCAGTTCACGGACGATCAGGCCTTCAGCGCCGTGAAGGACGGCTTGAAGGACAAGGACGGCAAGACCCGGATGAAGGCGATCGACGGCCTGTCCGACGACGAGATCAAGGCGCTGGTGCAGTACGTGCGCGGCCTGAAGAGCTAGGCTGGAGCCCGCCTTTCGCGCTCCGGTCGTCAGGCAGGGACGGATTTCCAGCTCCGTGCCCGCGGGCGGCAGGACCGACGAGGCAAAGCCGACCATGGATGACCGATTCCACAACGACGGGGGGAGCAGCCGGACCAGGACCGCGCTGGTATTGTGGGGCTTGGTTGTGGTGTTTGCCGCGCTGGCCGTGCTCTTCGTGTTGAACCCGTGGCGGCGGCCCAATCCGCTCTACCCGATTCCCCTGGTTGATGCCTCGTTTCTCGATACCGCCACGAATCGCCGGTCTTACGCCGACCTCGTGCGCGCCAAGGATCAGGACGCCCTGTCCGACTTCGACTGCTACGCCTGCCATGAAAAGGGCAAACCGCCGACGCTCCGCTTCGACGAGCACCAGAATCTGCTCATACCGCGGGAGCATTCCGACATCGTCATGGGGCACGGCGAGCACGGCCGGAACAACAATTGTTTCAACTGTCATAACGAGAACAATCTCGAGCTGCTGCAAACCCGCGACGGGCGGGTCGTGAAATTTCAGGACAGCCCGCAACTGTGCGGCAGCTGCCATGGCCCGACCTTGGAAGACTGGGAGGCGGGCGCCCACGGGCGGATCAGCGGGTACTGGAACCGGAGCCTGGGCCCGATCACGCGCCAGCTCTGTGTGAACTGTCACAACCCGCATTCCCCGGCGTTCCAGGGTCGGAAGCCGGCGCCCGGCCCCCACCCCCTGCATGTGCCCCCGGTGATGCCCGCGGGCGATCCCGGCCACTGACATGCCCCCCACCGATTCCCCCTTCCAGCAAAGCGAGGCGGCGCCCGCGTCCGGGATGAGCCGGCGCAGTTTCCTGCGCACGTCGGCGGTGCTCACCACCGGCCTGGCCG
>CAZAFS010000295.1:0-4714 GCA_964484165.1 uncultured Opitutaceae bacterium
GGCCTTGCCCTGCGCCCAGCCGCAGTTCGGATTCAGGTTGACGGCGCGGCGCTCGTTGATGAAGCGCCAGCCCACCGTGTGCGGCTCCTCGCCGTGACAGCAGGTGGCGAGCCCCTTCGGGTGGCGCGGCGTCGAGCCGGTCTGGCCGACCTGGTTGAGGTGGGTCATGAATTTCAGCACCGCGTGGCCTTCGCCGCTCAGGTCGACGAGTGATTTGGTGCTCCCCAGCGAAGCCTGGGCACGGTGGAGGAATTCAAGGATGATCTTCTCGGCCTCCCCGGCATGGGCCTTGCCGTCTGATTGGGACTTGGTCCAACCCGCGCCGGCGACAAAGAGCAGGCGGGCGTCGGGCCGGATCGTTTGTTCGTCGGCCGGCGGCGCCTTCACGCCGGTGATGGTGGTGCGCCGGTGCGCCGCGGCCAGCGTCACCGCGACGGGTTCGACCGCGGCCGGTCCCGCCGCGCCGGACCACGCCTCGGCGCAGCCGGATTCGAGGAGAATGAACCACGGGCGCAGGGTGCGCTGCACGACGGCCTCCATGCGCTGCCGATAATACCAGCGGGTCACCGCCGGCTGGCCATTGGCCGCGGCCAGGCTGGTGACGTGTGTGTCAATCCGGCCGCCGAGGCGCTGGGCGACTCCGGCCATCACGCGATTCCAGCGCGACGTGGCGGGCGCGATGACCACGGAAGCCGCCGCGGCCCCGCAGAGGGCCTCGGCCGCCGCCAGGTCGGTCGAGTACCGCGAGAACGCGAAATCCGGCCCGGTCGCGCCGAGGAAACGCGCCGCGCCGCAGCCGACGATCTGGCGGGCGGCCGCCTGCACGTCGCCGCCGACGAGGCCGGCGACCAGCGCGGAGCCGGTCAGGGAAGCGGCCAGCGATCGGGCGGCGCCGAGCGCCTCGAGCGCGGATTTGGCGAGGGAGCCGTCCGGCTCGGTGTGGACGAGAAAGAGGATGGTTTCCATGAGAGGCAAAGTAGCGAGTAGCGAGCAGCGGGTAGCGAGTAGATCTGAAGGTGTGCGGTTGATGGGATGGGCGCGAGGGGAGTGGGAATGAGTGTGCTATTGGGTTGGCGGGATGCTCGCTACTCACTACCCGCTACTCGCTACATCCGATCCACTGAACGATTTCGCGGGCAATGGCGTCAACCGGCAGATCCTTCACGATTCGCGTGGCGCGGCGCTGTTTGGGCAGCGTGACGCCGGCAAAGGCGAGGCCTGCGTTGGCCGCCTTGACGGGCTTGGCGCGTTGGAGGGCCGGCATGACGGTGCGCATGTTGGCCATCCCGATCTGTGGATTGTTGGGCGGCTCGGGGAGGTTGCCCGTGGCCCAGCCCAGCAGCAAGGGCGGCCCGGCGCAGACGGAAACCTGGTGTTTGCCGCCCTCGATGCGTTCGAGAATCTCGAACGACCCATCGGCGCGGGCAGCCAACTGGTCGACGCCCTGGAATTGATCGATGATGCCGAGGCGCTCGCCGATCATCTGCATCGTCGTGCCGGCGCCCCGCGAGGCCGATTCCCAGCCGCCGAAAAGCAGCAGGCGCGATTGGTCCAGACCCGGGATGGATTGGATGGCGTCGGCCAGGGCGGCGGCGATCTCGGCTGACTCGGCGAACCCACTGGCCGGGCCGTCGAGCGCCACGAGCTCGAACGGCACCTTCTGCGCCACCGTCATCATGACCTGCTGGAGCTTGGCCTTCGGGCCCAGGCTTACGAGCCACACCTTGCTGCCCGGCGCCTGCTTCGCGAGGTGGGCGGCCTCGAACAGCGCATGGCCCGCCCACGGATCGAGGACGGCGGGCAGCATCATCTCATTCTTCAGCGCCGGGCCGGCCGGCGTGGCGATGGGTTCGAGGGTCTGCAGCGGATCCGGCACGATGCTGCCGCAGACGACGATGTGGTAGGCGAGGGGCATGGGAAGAAGTAGCGGGTAATGAGTAGCGGGTAGCGAGTAGAAGCCAGGAGCCAGCGGGCGGACAAGACGGATATTTGCAGGCGGGGACCGACGCGATGGTCGGTCCAATGCTCGCTACTCACTACCCGCTACTCGCTACTTCCGGGTCAGTTCTCCGCCGAGTGCAGGCCGCCGGCGCCGGCGCGGAATTCGATGTTGCCGCGGTCGGGGTTGGTTGGGTTCGGCTGCGAGCAGTTCCACAGGCACGCGCCGCAATGGATGCATTTCTCCCGGTCGAACACCGGCACGCCGTGCGGACCCGGCGTGATCGCCTGGCCGGAGCAGGCGTCGATGCAGATCCGCACGCTGCATTGCTGGCACACGGCGGGATGCAGGAACGTCACGTGGTCGGCATAGCCGGCCGGCGCCTGCACCTTGCCGCCCATGAGCAGGGCGTCCTGATGCGAGACGAGCAGCTTGCCGTCAAGGGGAATGGCCGGCCAGCCCACGCGATCCATCAAGGCGCCGTGGAGGGAGATGCCCCTGGCCGCGCACTCCGCCCGCAGGGCGGCGATCCCGGCGGCGGGAATCCGTCCCTTGTAGTATTCTTCGATCGTCGGCAGGCGCCGGTGCGGCGGCATCGGCCGGCCGCGAAGATGCAGGCGTCCGCCGGTCAGACCGGCCAGACCCATGCCGAGCAACCCGGTGACCACGCCGCGCTGGAAGCCGTCCCGGGCGTGTTCGGCGACGTGACCTTCGTGCTCGACCCAACTTTCCCGGCGGCGCCGCACATAGGCTTGTTCCAGATTTTCCTTCGTGAACGGTTTTCCGGTCTGCAGCAGCTCGAGCACGCCGTCGGCCAGGTGCGCGCCCGTCGCCCACGCCTCGTCGACTCCGGAGCCGGTGAGCACATTGGTGCTGCCGGAACCTTCGCCGATGCGGGCAAACCCGTCGCCCACGAGGTGCGGTTCGCCGCGGCGGCCCGACTCGTGCAGGGTCTTGGCGCCCCACGAGCGCATCGTGCCGCCCTCCAGGTAACGCCACAGGCATGGATGCAGCATCCAGTGCTGCAGGTAGCGGTAGGACGTGCGCACCGGATTGTCGAACCACGACGGCACGAATATTCCCAGGGAGGCGATGCGGCCGGGATGCACGTACAGAAAGCCGAAGATCTCCGGTTCGGGATAGCCGAGGGTGTGGATGACGGTCCCGGGCTCCAGGTCGGCTTGGGGCGGCAGATCGACGACCATTTTCATGCCGATGGCCCAATCGTGCTGGTGATGCCCTGCGGGCAGGCCCAATTGTTCATCGAGTTGGCGCCCGATGGCGCCCACCGGGCCGTCGCCCACCACCGTCAACGCAGCGCGGACGTCCATGCCCGGCGTGATCCCGTCCGCCGGGCGCCCCTGCGGGTCGACGCCCTGGTCGATCAGGCGCACGCCGACCACCCTGCCGTCTTCCAGCAGGGGACACGCGACCGGCGTGGCCGGCCACACCTGGACCGTGCCTGCGCCCATCACCCGGGCGCCGACCCATTGCATGAACTGTCCCATCGAGAGCACCAGACCGCCCTCCTTGCGCAGGAACGGCGGCACCCACGGCAGGGCGAGCGCGTGGTGCCGGACCGGCAGCGCCCACCGGCAGGCGCGGATCATGGCGTCGGCGGCCCGCAGCGCCGCCGACCGCCGGCTGGCGCCGATCGGATCGAGGAGATAGAGGACCCGCTCCTCGCGGACCGGTGCGGCCAGGGGAATCTGCGCCGGATCAAGCTGCGGGAAAGCCGCCTTGATGCTGCGGGCCGGCGTCACCACCCCGGAAACGCCGAAGCCGATGTCGTCGGCGCGTTCAAAACAGATGACCTGCGGCGGCAGACCGGGCGCCGCCGCGCTCTCGGCCACCGGCGCGCCGTCCTCCTTGACCAGGCGGCTCGCCAGGGCCGTGAGAAACCCGCCCATCGCCGGCCCAAAGCCGACGCAGACGATGTCGACGGCCATGCTTGGGCGGTCGACGGCGGGGGGGACGGGCTTTGATTCGTTCATGCGACAGGCGGGCGAGGCATTTTCCGGAAGTTGTAGGGCGGGGTCGCCGGACCCCGCCTCACGGTCTTTGCTCAAGAGCGGCGGCATTCGGCGATGCCGCCCTACAATCCTGATGCGACGGCCATCACGCCGGGTAATCGAGCGCCTCGGGGATCATCACCGTGGACAACGCCTCGGCGGCGCGGTCCTTGGCGAGGCGCGAGCCGGCGAGGCAGGCGTCGACCTTGCGCCGCAACTGGGCGAACGGTTCGAGCGCGGCGGCCGCGGCCCCCTGGCAGCAGGAACCGTCGGCGGAGCAACTGTCGGTCGCGTTGTAGCCGTAGACGAGCTCGGCGCAGATGCGCGCGGACTCGCCGGCGGCGGCCGCGGCCTGCACGCAGGCGAGGTCGGAGAAGAAGTTGACCAGGCCGGCGAGCCCCTCGGCGACGACCGGATCGGCCGGCCCCTTGGCCTCGAGTTCGATCACGTCGCGGATCTGCTGCCGCGAGGCGAGCAGCCAGCACAACGCGTCGGCCAGCGGGAAGACCACGCCGTGGCGGTTGCCGGAAAGCAGCTTCGCGCCGAGGGCGTCCTTGGACTGTTGCAGGTGGCCGAGCGTCCAGAGCCAGAGCTCCATCGCGTTGGCGAGCGTGCAGGCGCCGAGGTCGGACCGGCGGGCGGCGACGCCGCGCAGCTCGGCGATCCAGGTGCGGAGGAGGGCGAGGAAGACCTCGCTGGTCATGGTGACCGAGATCTGCCGGCGCTGCACGGCCTCGGGCCCCTCGTAGGTGGCCTCGAGTTG
>CAZAFS010000296.1:0-4702 GCA_964484165.1 uncultured Opitutaceae bacterium
CAGTTGGAGATGCGGACATTCGCGCAGGCGTCGATGTCGATGCCGTCGCGGTTGGTGTCGATGAAAACGTTGTCGATGGTGACGTGATCGCAGGCGGCGGCGAGGATCGCGAAGTGCCCGCCATGCAGGATGGTGAGATCGCGCACGATGACGTTGCGGCAGCCCCGGAGGGCGAGGGCCTTGTTGCCCACGCCGGCGGGGAGGGTGTCGACGGCGTTGGGGTAGCCGAACGCGCCCGGCTCGACCGCGCCGCCCTCGGGCTCGATCGGACCGTCGGCCTCAAGCACATCGGGCAGATGGCCCGGCGGCTGGGGTGCCACCACGCCCACCGGGAGCGCGACACGGCCGTTGCCGCGGCTGAGGCCGCGGCCGAAGATGCGTCCCGGCCCGCAGATGGACACGCCGTTGAGGTCCTCGCCCCAAAGGAGGCTGTTGCGGAAGCGCGAATGCCCGAAATCCTGGTGGAGGTTGGGCGGCGCCGCCTCGGGGGCATCGTACCCCCCCGCCTCGCCCGAGGGCGGCGGATCGGCGGCAAGCAGCGTCGTCCCCGGCTCCAGGCGCAGCGTGAGGTGGCTGCAAAGCCGGATCGAGTGGCAGAGATAGTCGCCGGCCGGGAGCACCACCGTGCCACCGCCCGCGGCGTGGGCCGCGAGGATGGCGCGGTTGATGGCGTCCGTGTCCAGCGTGCGCCCGTCGCCGATGGCGCCGTAACGGTGCACATCAAACTCGCGCGGGGCAGACTCCTGTCCCGCCGGCATGTGACCGGGAAGGAAGTTCACAACGAAGGAGACAGTCCCGCGATCAGAAATTGACCGTGGTTGTGAACCGGATGTTGCGACCGGTCGCCGTGGTCAGGCCGGAGCCCCAGGAGCGGGCGCCCGCCACGGCAATGTAATTCTTTTCATCGAATACGTTGTCGATGTTCAGGCGGAACGTATACCGGTCGTTCAACCGGTAGGTGGCGGCGAGCATATTGACGTATTGCGGCTTCAGGTAGAAGCTGACTTTCTCCACGACGCTCAGCGCGGTGTAGCCGGTGGACGGAACGTCACCGGCGCGCTTGCCGCTGTAGTTGACGCCGGCGACGAGGGTGAGCCCCTTCAGCCCGCCATCCTTGAAACGGTAGTTGAGCAGCGCGCTAACGTTGTTGTCGGCGACTCCGCGCACCATTCGGCCCAGGCTGTCGCGCATGTTGAGGTGCGAATAGGTGGCGACGACCGACAGATTGTTGGTGACGCTGCCCATGGCCTCGAGTTCGTAGCCGGTGTTCTTGAGGTCTGAAACCAGCTGCTGCGGCTGGGTGGGATCGTTCTGGTAGGCGGGGTTGGGCACGGTGACATTGGTCTGGGCGATCTTGAAGTAGGCCCCGTTGATCGAGAGCTTCTTGTCGAAGAACTCCGTCTTGAAGCCGTATTCCGATTGCTTGCCGCTCTTCCACAAGGGCAGGTTGTTGGCGATGACCGGCGCAGAATTGGTGGAGTGGCTGAAATAGACCGAGATTTGGTCCTGAACCTTCCACAGTGCGCTGACGTTGCCCATGTTCCTGGCGTCATCCAGGATGGCGGGCGCCGAGTGGGTGAGAATATTATAAGACGTCGTGTAGGTGGAGTAGTACAGGTAGCCGCCGGTCAGGTAGAGCCGGTTGTCGAAGAGGCCGAACCGCTGGTTGATGTAAGTCTGCGTGTTGGTGTAGGTGGTGCCGTTGTCCTGGTTCAGGTTGGCCGGATAAGCCGGATAGACGCTCGGAATCGGCTGGGTCAGGTTGATGGACGGCAGGGTGCCGGGATCCTTCACGCGGTTGTCAGCGTATTGGCGCCCGTAACCGAAGCCGACGACCGTCTGCGAATCGACCGGGCCGAACTTATACCTGAACAGCTCGTCCGCCTGGAAGTTGGCGGTCTTAAGGCGGGTCCATTGAATCTGGCCGCGCACGGGAATGCTGGCCGGATTGAAGTAGGACGAGAAAGTGGAGACGTAGGGGTTGGTGCTGGCGTTGTAAGGCAGCGACGGGTTCGCGAGAGCCCAGGTGTAATCCTGCGTCAGGTCGCCGGTCGCGGGGTTGTAGCGGTTGCCCAGTCCCGGCAGGCCGTTCACAAATTCCTGGTCGGCATCCGTAAAGTAGTAACGGACGTTGGCGGCGATGCGGGAACTCATGTGCTCATTCTGGCTCGTGGTGAGGGTGGTGAAGATATCGGCGTTGTGCGTGCCGTTGTGGCTCCAGGGCTGGGTGCCGTTGAGCCCGCGATACGAGAAGCCCGGGGCGAGCCGCGGATTGCTTGTGCTCGCGGTGGTGTTCGGATCGAGGATCAGCGCCGGCTCGCGGAAAACCCACATATCAGCGGCCACCAGCTTGACGGTCAGCTCGGTTTTGTCGGAAATGCGCCACGTCACCATCGGGGCGAAGGCCCGGTGTTTCGTGATCGCATCGGCGGACCAGTATTGGCGCGTGTCCTGCAGAGAACAGATCAGGCGATAGGCGAGAGCCTTGCTGTTCCCCAGGGGGCCACCCATGTCGAGGGTGATCTTCTGGGCGTCGAACAGGCCGATCGTGGCGGTGAGCGAGCGCTGGGGACGGAAGGTCGGGGACTTCGTGATGATGTTGAGGGAGCCGCCGGGGGCGCCGGCCGGGGAGAGGATGGCGTTGGGGCCCTTGGTCACCTCGATCCGGTCGATGATTGACTCATCCACATTGTCCGCGTCGGCAGATTGGAGAAAATTATCCACCGTGCGGGCACCGCCCTGGGTCTCAAAGCCGCGGATGATCATGCGGTCCTGGAACTGGATACCGCGGCCTTCCTGCACGCCAGCGATGTAGCGCGTGACGTCGAAGACGCGGGTCGGCAGGAGATCGTCCATCATGCCGCGTGTGATCACCGAGATCGAACTCGGGGTGTCGAGCAACGGCGCGCGGACGCGCACGGCGGAGACGGCATCCTCCGCGCGGTAGCGGTCCACGGCCGTGGAGGAGACGGTGAAGGGGGAGAGGACGACGACCTCATCGTTAGCCGCGGGGCCCGCGGGCGCCTCATTCTGGGCGGCCAGCGGGGCGGAGGAAACCAGCAGCAGCGAAAACAGCACGACGAGTGCGGACGGAGCGGAACGGCGAGCCTGGGCTCGCGCAGGTAGCGGGGTATTCATAGGGGCACGGGGTTGGGTGGCCGGCCGGGACCAGGCGCAAAGGGGGACGCGTTGGATCCCGTCGCCTCGACCGGTGGGCGGTGGTAGATGGGGGGAGGCTGCAACGCCCCGGGCCGCCGGCCAAGCGTGCCGCTGCTTTCCACGTAAAATGAATTGCGGTCGCGCCGGCTCTCCGCCCAGCTTGGAACATGGCCGCCCTGAAACCCCCGGCAAAACCGCCGACATTGCGCGAAATCGCCCGGCGCGCGGGCGTGAGTCACACGACCGTGGCGCTGAGCCTGCGCAACCATCCCTCGATCCCGGAGGCGACGCGCGAACGCCTGCGCCGCCTGGCCGACGGGCTCGGCTACCGTTCCAACGTGCTCGTGTCCGCCCTGATGAGCCAGGTGCGTTTAAAACAGCACAAGTCCGCGCCGGAGGTGGTGGGATTCCTCACCGGGGGCGCGACGGCCGAAGACTGGAAAAATCATTCGTTCAGCGTCGGCTGCTTTGAGGGGGCCCGGCAACGGGCCCAGCAGCTGGGGATGCGCGTCGAACCCTTCTGGCTGGGACTGGGAGGCGCCTCGGCCACCGCGACGTGCCGCATGCTCCAGGCCCGCGCGATTCACGGCAACCTCATCACCCCGTTTCCGGTGCCCGTCTACGGTCATGAACTGGATTGGGCGCACATGATCTGCGTCGGCCTGGGTTACGTCTACAATAACCACGCCTTGCACCGGGCGACCCACAACCATTTCCGCGGCGCCTTTCTCGCCTATGAGAAGCTGGTGGGGCTCGGCTACCGGCGGATCGGCCTGATGCTCGACCAGGACGAGAACCGGCGGGTCAACTATCTCTGGCTCGGCGGCTACCTGGCGGCGCAACGCACCATGGCTGCGGCCAGGCTCGAACCGCTGCTCAACAGCGGGTCCGGGAATAATTCCCGGGTGAAGGCCTGGCTGCGCAAAATGAAGCCGGAGGCCGTGATCGGGTTCGGTCCACGGCAGTTCCTGACGCTTACCCAGCTCGGCTGCCAGATCCCGCGCGACGTGGCCTATGTCGCCCTCGATGTGGAGCAGACCCACCTGGCCCACGTCGAGGAGGTGACCGGCATCAATCAGAATCTGTCTTTGATCGGCGCTACGGCCATCGACATCCTCGCCAGCCAGCTCTACCACAACGAGCAGGGCCTCCCCCAGCGCCCCGTCTTCAGCGTGATCGAAGGCTTCTGGGTGGACGGCCGGACGGCCCCGTCCATCTGAACCAACCAGCCTGTCCGTCATCGTGCACTGGGGCGAGGATGACAGAAATCGGGCAGGAATCCACAATACCATGAGGCCGGTCGAGTCGTACCGCTCTTTCGCCTACGGCGATTTACCCTTTTAAGGTTTCCTTGTTGTCGGGGTCCGTTTGCACAAATATGCGCATGGATTGCCGGGCCTCAGGGCAGGAATGCCATCGCCATTCGGCTGGCACCTCATTCTGTAAATTCATGTGAAGGAAAGGTCACTCAAGCTTTTCGCCCTGGGCCCGATGGTGCCGGTCCCGCGGCTGGCATCCTGAAGGCACCGGTTCCACCGCCAGC
>CAZAFS010000297.1:0-4702 GCA_964484165.1 uncultured Opitutaceae bacterium
TCCGCGCCGCGCAGCAGCGCGGCGATCGCCGCCGCGTCGGCCGGCAGCGCCGCGGAGATGACAGCTGAAACGGCCGGGGTCCTCATGGTGCCCTCTACTTATACGCCGTGACGTAGGCGGAGACCACAAAATCCGCGACGGCCGCGTCCTCGGTCCACTGCGCCACGATCTGGCGGGAGCTCTCCTTGGGCTGGACGTCGACGCGGGTGAAGCCGGCCTCGCGCAGCATCGTCTTGATAGCGGTGATGAGCGCGGCGCCGGCGACGCACGCGCCGATGGCTGCCAGCTTCTGGCGCAATGCCGGGGGCACGGGCTTCGTCGCCACCACATCCGCGATGGCCAGCCGGCCGCCCGGCTTGAGCACCCGGAACGCCTCGCGATACACCTGCGCCTTTTCGGGCGAGAGATTGATGACGCAGTTGGAGATGATCAGGTCGACCGAGGCGTCGGCCACGGGCAGGTGCTCGATCTCGCCGAGGCGGAACTCGACGTTGGCGAAGCCCGCCTTGGCGGCGTTGCGCCGCGCCTTGGCGATCATCGGCGGCGCCATGTCGACGCCGATCACCGCGCCCGTGCCGTTGAGCTGGCGGGCGGCGAGCAGGCAGTCGAACCCGGCGCCGCTGCCGAGATCGAGCACGGTCTCGCCGGGCTTGATCGAGGCAAGCGCGAGCGGGTTGCCGCAGCCCAGGCCGAGGTCGGCGCCGGCGGGCACCCCGGCCGCGTCGGCCGCGGCATAGCCGAGTCTCTCGCTGTAGCTCTGGCTGGATCCGCCACAGCAACCGGCGCCGGTGTCGCCGCAGCCGCAGCCGGCGTCGGCCTGCTCCGCGATGGCGCCGTAGCGCTCGCGGACGTAGTCTCTGATCTGGGAGGCGTCGAGGTCTTTCATGAGGGAGATGGTGGGTTCACTCTACTAAGACGAGACGGCGGCGCAAAGGACGCAGGTTTTCCGTTCCGGCCATGCGGCGGAGGGCGTGGCGCCAGCGCGGGGGCGGCGGCGCGGCCGGGTGTCGCCGAGCGCGACGGCATAAAGCCCGGCCACCGCGACGGCGGAGAACCAGCCGGCGGCATCCAGCCGGTGGGCATCCAGCACGATGGCGGCCGCAATCAGCAGGAGCAGGAGGAGAAAGACGAGGAGGGTTTTCATGGAGGTTCACCCCATGCTGACGCGCCCGCCCTCCGGAGGACGCAGAAAAAACATCACCGTGGTCCCCGGCCGGGCGCTTCCGGCTCAGTGGCGCATGCCGCGGTGCAGGCGGCCGGCCGGCTTGCCCGCGGTTTCGGCCGCCAGCGCCCGCTCGTCGAACAGCGCCGAATACACGTAGGGAAAGTCGTCGAGTTTCTTCCACTCGATGGCGCGGCCGATGAAGCGTTCGATGCTGCGCGCATCGCGCACGCTTTCCTCGGTCACCAGCGTGAAGGCGTCGCCGAGGTGGTGGGCGCGGCCGGTGCGGCCGATGCGGTGCACGTAGTCCTCGGGGTTTTCCGGCACGTCGTAGTTGACCACGTGCGTCACGCCCGCGATATCGAGGCCGCGGGCGGCGAGGTCGGTGGCGACCAGCACCTCGTAGCGGCCGGCCTTGAAGCCGGCGAGCGCCTCCTGCCGTTCCTGCTGACTCCGGTCCGCGTGCATCACCGCGACCAGATGTTTGTGCGATTTCAGCCACGCGGCCACGCGGTCGGCGCCGATCTTGGTGCGGCAGAAAATGAGGACGCTCTCAAATTTGGTGCGTTCGAGCAGCGTGCGCAGCAGGTCGAACTTCTGCGCCCCGACCACGGGATAGAACGCATGCGACACGGTCTCGGCCGGGGCCTGGCGCCGGCCGATCTCCACCGTGGTGGGCTGGTGGAGGACCCAGGCCGCGAGCGATTCGATCTCGGGCGGAAGGGTGGCCGTGAAAAGCAGCGTCTGCCGCTCGCGCGGGCATTGCTGCACGATCCGCTTCACGTCCGGCAGGAAGCCCATGTCGAGCATGCGGTCGACCTCGTCGAGCACGAGAACGTTGACGTCGCGCAGCGTCAGGGCGCGCTGCTCCAGGAGGTCGAGCAGCCGGCCGGGCGTGGCGACGACGACATCGACGCCGCGCTTGAGGTCATCGCGCTGGCGGCCGTAGCCCACGCCGCCGTAGATCACGGTGGCCCGCAGGTTGGTGAACTTGCCAAAGTCGCGAAACGCCTCGTCGACCTGCAGCGCCAGCTCGCGCGTGGGTTCAAGAATGAGGCAGCGCAGGGTGCCGTGCCGGCCGAGGCGCTGCAGGATGGGCAGGGCGAAGGCGGCGGTTTTGCCGGTGCCGGTCTGGGCGGAGCCGATGACATCGCGGCCGGCGAGCACCAGCGGGATGGCCTGCTCTTGGACCGGGGTGGGCTCGGTGTAGCCCATCAACTCCACGGCATGGGCGTAAGCGTCGGCCAGCCCGAGCTTGGTGAAAACCGTGTCCTTCTTGGGCACCGCGGGCAGCGGGGTGGACGGGTCGGGCGCGGGGCGGAGCTCGGGCTCGAAGCGGGGCTCAGCCTTGGGGGCCGGTCTCGGCGACGGGCCGCCCGAGGGACGGTGCCCGCGGTTGCGGCCGTGGCCGCGATCTCGGTCCCGGCCTCGGTCGCGATCCCGGTCGCGGCCCCGATCCCGTTCCCGGTCGGATCGTCCCGCCGGATGCGGTTTGCTTCCCTGGGTCTGGCCCTGACCGGATGGTCGGTGGGCGGGTTTGGGCGATGACTTGGCGGGAGCACTGGCCGGCGTGGCCGACAGGCTCTTCCGGATCGAAGCGATGAGCTTGCGCAACATGAATTACAAAAGGCAGACAGCTTTCCGGTTTCGCCGGGATTGGCAATCATGGAAACCGGCGCGGGAACCTCCCGGCGCGCAGCTATTTCCGCGTGGCCACCCCCTGTCTCCGACCGGGAAACAGGGTGCGGCAGATCTCACACCGGGTGCCGTCGCAGCCGCGCGCCGTGCAGTGCTCGCGGCCGTAGAAGATGATGCGCAGGTGGAGTTGGTTCCAGTGCTCGCGCAGAAAGAGCCGTTTCAGGTCGCTTTCGGTTTGCCCGACGTTGCGGCCGTCGGTCAGCCGCCAGCGCTGGGCGAGCCGGTGGATGTGGGTGTCCACCGGAAACGCCGGCTCGCCGAACGCCTGCGCCATGACCACCGAGGCGGTCTTGTGGCCCACGCCGGGCAGCGCCTCGAGTTCGGTGAAGCTGCGCGGCACCCGCCCGCCGTGCCGCTCGACCAGCAGGCGCGACAGGCCGGCGATGGCCCGCGCCTTCTTCGGGGCCAGCCCGCACGGACGGATGAGCTCCGCAATCCGGTCCACCGGGACCCGGCTCATGGCCGCGGGCGTGTCGGCCACCGCCCACAGGCCCGGCGTGACCTGATTCACCCGCGCGTCGGTGCACTGCGCGGAGAGGAGCACCGCCACGAGCAGGGTGTAGGCGTCCCGGTGCCGCAGCGGCACGGGCGTCGCGGGGTAGAGTTCCGCCAGCCGGCGCTCGATGTAGGCCGCGCGGGCGGCCCGGGTGCGAAACGCGCGCACCTCCAGGGAGGAAGTGCCCTCGGGCGCGATCTTGTCGCCCGCCAGCGGGCTTTCCAACACCAGACGGACCGGCGGCCTCATGGCTTCACACCAGAACCGGTTTCGCGGGAAAAACAACCCCGGGGTGACAGTCACCCCAAATCGCTGTTGCGCGTTTCCCGACCTCCCCTACCGTCCGCAATTATGCCACCGTCCAGCGATCCCCTCGCCCTCTCCGACACTTTTGCCCGCCGCCACCTCGGCTCCGATGAGGCCGGCATCGCCGCGATGCTCGGCTCGCTCGGCCAGCCGACCCTCGACGCCCTGATCGACACCGCCGTGCCGGCGGCCATCCGCCACCGCCAGCCGCTCAATCTGCCGGAGGCGGCGGGCGAGAGCGCCGCGCTCGCCGAGCTGCGCGCCATCGCCGCGCAGAACCGGGTCAGCCGCAGCTTCATCGGCATGGGTTACTACGACACCTTCACCCCGGCCGTGATCCAGCGCACCATTCTGGAAAATCCCGGCTGGTACACCGCGTACACGCCCTACCAAGCCGAGATTTCACAGGGCCGCCTCGAGGCGCTGCTCAATTTCCAGACGGTGGTCTGCGACCTCACGGGGCTGGAGATCGCGAACGCGTCCCTGCTCGACGAGGCCACCGCCGCGGCCGAGGCCATGATGCTCTGCCACCGGATGAAGGAGGGCGCCGGCGGCGTCTTTTTCATCTCGGCCGCCTGCCATCCGCAGACGATCGACGTCGTGCGCACCCGCGCCCGGCCGCTCGGGATCGAGGTCGTGCTCGGCGACCACCGCACCTTCACGGTCGACGCGCGGGTCTTCGGCGTGCTGGTGCAGTATCCCGACACCTGGGGTTCCATCCACGACTACGCCGCCTTCTTCGCCCGGGCCCACGCCGCCGGCGCGTTGTGCGTGGTCGCCACCGACCTGCTCGCGCTCACGCTGCTGCGGCCACCCGGCGAATTCGGCGCCGACGTCGCGGTCGGCTCGGCCCAGCGGTTCGGCGTGCCCATGGGCTGCGGCGGGCCGCACGCGGCGTTCTTCGCCACGCGCGACGCCTGCAAGCGGCAGATGCCCGGCCGCCTCGTCGGCGTTTCGAAGGACGCGCAGGGCCATCCCGCCCTGCGCCTCGCCCTCGGCACCCGCGAGCAGCACATCCGCCGCGACAAGGCCACGTCCAA
>CAZAFS010000298.1:0-4695 GCA_964484165.1 uncultured Opitutaceae bacterium
TCAGCACTTGGAGACGCGACGCCCTCGTCGCGTTTCTCTGCTGCCTCCGCGACCTTCTGTAAAATGCCCGGACGGATTCGGCGCGCCCGGCGCCTCACTTCGCGGCGAAGATCTCGGCGAAGAACTGCTGCATGAGCTGCCACGAGCGGCGCGCCGCCGGCTCGTTGTAGGCGATCCCCTGCAAGCCCGTCGCCGCCGCGATCGCATCGGCCGCCGGATTGGTGAAGGCATGCTTCGCGCCGGAGTAGGAGATGAACTGGTAGTCGAACCTGCCGGCATCGAGCGATTGCTTGAAGGCGGCGATGGCCTCCGGCGCGGTGAACGGGTCGAGCGCCCCGTGGCAGATCAGGAACCGGGCCTGGTTCCTGGCCGCCGCCTCCGGCGACGCCGGCACCAGGCTGCCGTGGAAGCTGACGATTCCGACCAGCGGGGCGCCGCTGTACGCGAGGACCTGGCAGACCGCGCCGCCGAAGCAGAAGCCGATCGCCGCGACTTTCTTTTCGTCCACCAGCCCGGTCTTGAGCAACTGGTCGAGGGCGGCCTGCGCTCGCTCGGCCATGAGCGGCTTGCCGTAGAACTGACCCGAGAGCTCGCCGGCTTTTTTCGGATCCGTGGTGACGACCCCGGCGCCATACATGTCCACCGCGAGTGCCACATAACCGAGCTGCGCCAGCTGCCGGGCGCGGTCCTTCGCATAGTCGTTGAGTCCCCACCATTCGGGCACCACGAGCACGCCGGGACGGGGCGCCGTCGTCTGGTCATCGTAGGCCAGATAGCTCACCAGTTTCACGCCGCCCTGTTCGTAGGCGACGGATTTGGTGACGAGGGCGGCCCGGGCGCAAAGGGCGACCGCCAAAAAGGCGAAGAGCAGGGCTGGAGTTTTCATGATACGCGGAAACATGCCCAAGACCGGCACCCGGTCAAACGGCGCGGCGGGCGTCTTGAGGTCAAGCCGCGCCACCGGCGAAGCCGTCTGAATCCTCACAGAAGGCAACGAAGGGAACGAAGAGTTCCCTTCCCCGCCTGATCCTTTGCTGTCTCCGCGACCTCCTGTGAATTTCCGGGCCGGTTTCCTTGGCGGCTGGGCGCTTTGGCGTGAGGTTCAATCCCGTCGACCGCGGATGTCCTTTTCACCACGGATCACACGGATCGCCACTGATCCTTTTTTCACAGGAGCACGCAAAGGAAGCAGAGGTCATCGGCTTGGTTACCTTTGCTATATGCAACATCATTAATGTCTGCATTTCTTGGAGGGCCCGGCTCCGCCCGGGCCGATCGGCCGACGCGGAGGTCGGCCCTCCAAGGTCGCCGCCAACTCATGACGTCGTGAATAGCTTCTGTGAGAACTGATCCGTGGTCCGATCTCTGAAATCTCTTCTCACAGAAGCACGCCGAGAGAGCAGAGACGCATTCTCTCTGCTGCCTTTGCCACCTCCTGTGAATTTCCGGGCCGGTTTCCTTGTCGCCTGGGCGGGAGGCTCTTCCCGCCGGCCAGTTGCGCTTATCCGGCCCCGCAGCCGGCCTGATAGCGCTCCGACCGCCTGACAAGCATGCTTGACATCTGACAAGGATGCTTTACACCGTCATTCCAGCAAATGCGTCGGGCAGCCGCCCTTCCGGGCGGCGACCGATGCCAGATTCCACCTCCTCCCATGAATACTCCCCTTGCCTCCGAATCAACCTGCGGTCTCGGGCCGCGCGCCTGGCTGCCGCCCCTCTGGTGGGGCCTCGGCGCGGGTCTCACCGCGGCCGCGGCCACCGTCCTTTTCGTCCTGCTCAAACTGCCGCTGCCGGTGCGCATGGCGCTGGTGATCCTGCCGTTGATCCCGAGCGTCGGGTACATTTTCTGCGTCGTGCGCATGCTGCGCCGGGTGGACGAACTTCAGCGGCGCATCCAGCTCGAGGCGATCGGCTTCGCGTTTGCCGCGACCGTGATCGTGGCGATGGCGGTCGATCTGCTGGAGCAGGCGAAGATCGTCCCCGCCATCCACTGGGGCTGGACCGGCCTGTGGACCGCCATGGCCCTGCTCTGGGCCGCGGGCAACGTCATGGCCAACCGGCGTTACCGATGAAAAACAAACTGCGCGAACTGCGCGCGGCGCGCGAGTGGTCGCAGGGCGATCTGGCCGACAAGCTCGGCGTGTCGCGCCAGACGGTCAACGCGATCGAGACCGAAAAATACGACCCGAGCCTGCCGCTCGCCTTCAAGATCGCGCGCCTGTTCAAGCGCGCGATCGAGGAGATCTTCGCCGCCGACGGCGGATAAGCGCCAAGCGGCAAGGGCACAGCGGTAAGCGCCAAGCGGCCGGCAACGACGGGAAGCGAACCGCTTCTTGAACCACTGATGCGCACTGACCCCGCCGCTGCGGCGGGGCTGATCGGCGCTGATCTTTCTTTGCAGAAGGCCGCAACGAGCGCGGAGCGCTCAGCAACGGCAGATCGAATCAGGGTGCATCAGTGGTGAAGACCTCCGGGCCGAGGATGCGCTTTGGGATTGTCGGAATCGCGGGGCCGGGATGAGTTGCCTTGTGGCCAATACCCTGACCGCCGTGCTCCGCTGGCTCCTGCTGCTCGTCGCCCTGCTCCTGGCGCTGGCCGGACTGTTCACGGCGGTCATGGCCCCGGACTGGATCAACTGGCAACTCCGCCTGCTGATCTCCGGCCTGGAGGGCGAGCGCGGCTACCGGCTCGGGTGGCTCCCACCGGCCATCGCCCTCGTGGCCTGGCTCCTGCGCCGCCGCCAGCCGGTCGTCACCGCCGCCACGCTCGCCTGCTGTCTGGCCGCGTTCGCGCTCGTGCTCAAGCCCGTGGCGCAGGCGTGGTGGATCGGACGGTCCCTGCCGGCGCGGCTCGCGGCGGCGTTCGGACCCGCGACGCCGGACCGCGCGCCCTTTTCCCTGGCGACGCTCTACGCGGCCCTGCCGGACCCGGTGCCGGGCGAGGATATGAGCTACAGCGGACGGCTCCGGCTCGACTTCTACCGGGCGGTGGGGCGCTCCCCGGCCCCGTGCGTCATCTTCCTGCACGGCGGCGGCTGGTTCGGCAGCGGCTACCACGACAATCGCCCGTTCACCATGTGGCTGGTGCGGCAGGGCTACGCGGTCGCGACCATCGCCTACCGCGGGTTGCCCCAGTCCCGCTGGCCGGCGCCGCGCGAGGACGTGCTCGCCGCCATCGCCTTCCTGCGGGCGCACGCGGCCGAGTTCGGAATCGATCCCGACCGGATTGTCCTGCTGGGCCGCTCGGCCGGCGCACAGCTCGCCGCGGCGACAGCCTATGCGGCGCACGACCCTGGCATCCGCGGCGTCATCGCCTTCTATGGGCCGACGGACCTCCGGTCGCTGTGGAACGTCAAGGGGACGACGTTCCGGTTGCAGGGTCTGACGGGGCGACAGGTCCTCGAAACCTTTCTCGGCGGCACGCCCGCGACCGCCCCCGCGGCTTATGACAGCGCGAGCAGCCTCATGCTCGCCGGCCCGGACAGCCCGCCCACCCTGCTGATCCACGGCCGCCTGGATTCGACGGTGCCGGTGAGCCAAAGCGAGCGGCTGGCGGCAAAGCTCACCGCGGCGGGCCGGCCGAACGCGCAGGTGACGATTCCCTGGGCCTCGCATGCCTTCGACACGGTCAATTTCGACGGCCCGGGGGCGCAGCTCTCGACCTATTCCATCGCGTGGTTCCTCGCGGCCGTCACCCGCTGAGGACGGCGGACGTCATTTTCACTACTGATCACACGGATCGGCGCTGATCTTTTTTTGCAGAAGGCCGCAAAGGGCGGAGGTCAGGGGTCATGGGTCAGAGTTTCAACCCTGAACTCAGAACCCTGAACCGCGCGACGGCGCGCCGGGCCGGATCGCGGTATAAGGCTGCCGACTAAATCAGCCGGAACGGGGGAGCATTATTGACCACGGAAAATGTCGCTGGTTTACCGGCAGCGTTCCCCAATCAACCCCAACCCCCAACGCACTAGATCCCTCATGAAATCCAGATCGTTCCTGATCGCCGCGATATTGCTCGCCTTTTCGCTGCTCGCCTCGGTCGCCCACGCGACCGTTCTGCGGGTGATCATGGTCCAGACCGACGACCCGGCCGCCTACGTGAAACAAATCGAACAAGGACAGGCGCTGCTCAAGAAGATGGGCTCGACGACCACCATCCGCGTCTGGCAGGCGCGCTACGCCGGCAGCAACGCGGGCGCCGTCGTGGTCTCCATCGAATATCCCGACTGGGTGGCGTTTGCGACCGAGGGCCAGAAGCTCGCGGCCGACGCGGAGTACCAGACGTGGCTCAAGGGACTGAGCAAGGTCCGCAAAATCGTCTCGGACAGCCTGTACGAAGAACTGACGCCGTAGCCGGAAACGGATTCCGGCGACCCCGCGCCAAACCTTGACAGAAGGCCGCGAAGGAAGCGAAGAGCTCTGCCCGACTTTCACCCGGTTGCCTTCGTTACCTTCTGTGCAACGCCGGGAGGCCCTTGGCGTCTTGGCGTGAGTTGCTTCGGCTTCGGCGCGCCCGGCGGCTTGCCCGTCGAAGCCTTGGCGAAGTCGGGTCGCGCCCTACCCGCTCCCCTTCCTCTGCGGCCTCCGCTGCTCCTGTTGAAATGCCGATTCTATTTGCCTGGCGGCTTCGCACCCTGCCGCGAGGAAAAAATAGAATCAGCGGGCGGCGCGCGTCGCGCCAACCCGCTGTTGTCCT
>CAZAFS010000299.1:0-4673 GCA_964484165.1 uncultured Opitutaceae bacterium
TCGGCCACATGCTGGGCCAGAAAAAGCACGATGAAGATGACCATCAGCCACTTCACCAGATCGAACTGGGAAGCGCTGCGGTTTTCCCGCATGTATGGCCGGTCGGAGAGCATTCCGTCGGAAATTAGGCGGACACGCCGGTAAACTCAAGTCCCCCGCGCTTTCGCCGGATCGGGCCGCCCGCGGGGCGATGGCGCCGTCCGGGAGGGACGGGGCACGGGGATACCCTTGACAGCTTTCCGCATTCGTTTTTGTTCGCCCTTCATCATGGCCAACAAAGCAGACAAGTGGGAAATCAACGCCCCCGGTAAGTTTTACGTCGATCAGCAGTGCATTGATTGCGATCTCTGCCGCGAGACGGCCCAGTCTTTCTTCACCCGTTCCGAAGAAGGCGGCTACTCGTACGTCAGCAAGCAGCCGACCACGGAAGAAGAAATCGCGCAGTGCATGGAAGCGCTGGAGGGCTGTCCGGTCGAGGCCATCGGCAACGACGGCGACCAGTAAATCGCGCCGTCCGTCCCGCGGGATCGCAGCTCCCGGAAATCGCCGGGCCCAGGACACGAGGGGCGACGATCCATGCCACCATTGTTAACCGACAATTACAGCCCGATTAACTTTTGCTTGTGCGGCCGCCACCGCCGCGCTATCGGTGGCGCCCCCTGACCCATGAAGGACGGATGGAGCGTCTGCGTTTTTCTGCTGGCCGCGGTGGCGGCACCGGCCCTGTGCGCCGCGGCCCCGGTCGCCCTGCCGGAGTACACGGTGTCCTCGCCGCGCGTGGCGTTGCCGGATTCCGCCGGCTCGTTCGCCATGCCGGTCACCGCCCTGCGGTATGAGCCGCTGGTGGACGTGGAGGCCCGGAACCTCGCCGAAGGCCAGGCCGACATTGCCATCCGGGGCGGCATCTTCGAGAACACGGGCTTTCGCATCGGCGGCGTCTCGCTCTACGATCCCCAGACCGGCCACTATTTCGCGGAGATTCCGGTGGCGCCGCCCATGCTCTCCGCGCCGGGCGTCGTGACGGGGCTGGACAACGCCCTCGAGGGATTCAATGCCGGCGTCGGCACCGTGGCCTATGACTGGCAGCGGATCCGGCCGTGGGGCGAGTTGGCAATCGCGGCGGGACAGTATCACTCCTATCGCGCCAGCCTCTATGAGGGGGTGGTGGGCGACACGGCGTTCGCCGGCCAGACCCTGGCGTCCGACGCCGAGGTGTCCCGCTACACCTCGGACGGTTCCGTGCCGTTCGGGGATCACCGCTTCCAACGCTACAATGTCCGCCTGCAACTCGCGGGCGGCGGTGCGCAGACCGACCTTTTCTACGGCTACCAGGCGAAATTCTTCGGTTGGCCGAACCTGTACACGCCGTTTGGCTCCGACGAATCCGAGAATCTGGAGACGGTGCTGGTCGCCCTCAACCACCGCCGCCGGTGGAGCGCGGACGGCTGGCTCGAAGCTGGGGTTTTCTGGCGCCGCAACAAGGATGATTACGCCTTCAGCCGCTTTGCGCCCCTTGGGCCGGTGCATCCGTTCCAGCACACCACGTGGACCGAAGGGGCCAGTGTTTCCGGCCACGCCGATTTCGGCGCGTTTGCGCTCGGCTACGACGCCGAGGCGCTGGCCGACGATCTCAAATCGACCTCGCTCATCTACGGCCGCTTTCATACTCGCTCCTACGCGAAGCTCGGCCTGGTGCCGGAGAAGACATGGACGCTGGCCGACCGGCGCCGGCTCATCCTGAAAGCCGGCGCGACCTACGATGACACCAACCGCGACGGCCCGGCGGTGTCGCCTCTGGCGGAGTTTGCGCTAGATGAAACCCGGCCCGGGGGAGGCTCCCGGTGCCTCCACCTCAGTTACGCCGAGTCCACGCAGGTGCCCACCTATACGGCGCTCGACTCGAGTCCCACCTCCGGCCTGTTCCGGGGCAACCCCAACCTGGGGCGCGCCGTCAGCCGCAACGTCGAACTCGGATGGGACGGCGCGCAAGGCGCCCTGCAAACCCACGTGGCGATCTTCTACCGGCGCGACGACCAACTCGTGGATTGGACCTTCCAGCGCGGGGTCATCGCCCGCACGGCCAACCCGGTTGACCTGGGTACCATCGGGGTGGAAGGCACGCTGCAATGGTCCGGGCCGCATTATGAAGTGATTCTCGGCTACACCTTCCTGCACAAGAACGCGGATTACGGTTCGGCGCCGGTCGACGGCAGCTTCTACGCGCTGAACTTTCCCCAGCAACGGTTGACGGCGGCGATTGTGGTCCGGTTGGGCGGCGGCTTCGAACTGCGCATGGACAACGAGGCGCGCATTCAGGAAGAAAACCCGCTGCGGACGGCCGGGGGCAATCAGGCGGTCATCTCCTCGCTCGGTCTCTTTTATCGGCCGCCCCAAGCGCCCCAGGTCGAATTGTCGCTGCAAGTGGACAATCTTTGGGACACGGATTTTCAGGAGGTGCCGGCCGTGCCTGCAGCCCGTCGCCAGCTCTCCGTGGGTGTGATCTGCCGGTGGTGATGATGGGCGACGGGATCGAAACGCACCCTGCGCAAAGTCGGCGCCGCCGCAGAAGCTCTCGGGGTGCGCCCACCCGTCAGCGACGGCGCTGGTGTGCCGATTTTGCGCCTGCCGGTGACACCGCGTCACGTTACATTCCAGCCAGCTGTTTCCACCGCGGGACGGTTAGGCTTGCAACGTACCCCGGCTGCGTAACTTAAGGGCGGGCCCGGACGATTGGTCCGGCAACGCGCGACTTGGGCTGCAAATTGCTGTCACAGAATCAAACTCCTTTCGAATCATGCTCATCTGGATTGTTCTCATCGGAATTCCCATCCTCCTTGGCTTCTACGCGCAGATGCGGGTGACCAGCGCCTATCGGAAGAATGCACAAATTCCGTCCCGCGGCCGCATCACCGGCGCCGAGGCGGCCGAGGCGGTGATGCGTCACGCCGGCATCACGGACGTCGAAATCGTGGAGGTCGGGGGCCAGCTCACCGACCATTTCGATCCCGTCAACAAGCGGCTCGCGCTGTCGACCGGGAACTATCATGGCACCAGCCTCGCGGCGCTGGGCGTCTCGGCCCATGAGGCCGGCCACGCGATCCAGCAAAAGGTCGGCTATGCCATGATGAACGTCCGGCAGACGATCATGCCGGCCGTGCAGATCGCCGCGCCCGTCGCCTACTTTGTGACCGGCTTTGGCATCTTCCTGCTGGGCTCGGTCTTTGGCGGCTTGATGCTCAAGCTCGGCATCGGAGCGCTGCTGGTCATGACGGTCTTTCAGTTGGTGACGCTCCCGGTGGAATTCGATGCGAGCCGGCGCGCCAAGGTGGAGCTGGCCGGGCTGGGCATCATCGACCGGGACGAAGCCGCGGGCGTGGCCGAGACCCTCGACGCGGCCGCCCTGACTTATGTCGCGGCTTTCATCTCCTCGCTCGGGTACCTGCTTTATCTGCTCGCCCTTTTCAATGGCGGGCGGCGGAACGACTGAGGGATTTGGCCGTGGCGCAGCCAGCCGCGTCCACGGGCGGCCCCGGGGCCCTGCGGAGTGTCATGCCCGCCTTCGCCAGGCCCACGGCTCAAAGCCTTCGCCTCGGATTCTACCAGGAGCGAGCACGCCCGAGCTGATGGTGGTTAATTGACGGATGGCCTGCCAGCTGTGTGCCTGACGAAGGCTGGCGGAGGAGGCGGGATTGGCTGCCGAGGGCAGGTGCTGCGCACGCCTCAACTACGCTCGCTGAACTCGCTCCGTCGACCCCCGGTGGGTTTGTGCCCACGTCTGATTTCAATTCAGGTGCAAGTGGATTGAAGATCATTGAGATATCCGTTCCGCTCCGCATAGTGCGGCACGAAAGCAACACCATGCACCCACGAACAAAGGCAATACTGCGCCCGATCGCCCGTCTTTTCAGGCATACCAAGCCCGTTCTTGAGTGGCTCGCCGAGGTGGAGTGCGTCATCTCCTCTGCATGGACGAAATCCGCGCACAAACGACTCATGGCGGTCCAGTGGGGCATACCCCCGGTGCCCGAAAGTTTCGACCACAGGATCGACCTGTTTTACCAGTGGGAAGCCGTGCGGAATCCCCAATGGGTTGAGCGCGGCGTCTATGGCGCCCTTGCACTCAGGGGCGGCAACGTCCTCGAACTTTGCTGCGGCGATGGGTTCAACGCCCGCAATTTCTATAGCCTCACATCAAAGCACGTGGTGGCGTGTGACTTCGACCCGAAGATTCTCCGCGTCGCCCGGCGCAAGAACCCGGCGCCGAACATCTCATACCGCCTCGCCGACATCAGGCTCCAGATGCCCGAGGGCCAATACGAAAATATCGTGTGGGACGCTGCCATCGAGCACTTCACGGAGAAGGAAATCGAGCACATCATGCGCAGCATCAAGAGCCGCCTGACCCGGGATGGAATTCTGAGCGGCTTCACCGTCACCGAGCGGCCGGACGGAAAGATGCAACTCATCCACCACGAATACGAGTTCAAGAACAAGGAGGACCTGTTGCGGTTCTTCACACCACATTTCGCCAATGTCCTCGTGTTCGAGACCGAATACCCCGGGCGGCACAACCTCTACTTTTGGGCGTCCGATTCGGCCATACCTTTCGGCAATGGCTGGCCCCACGCCTGCAAAAAAGAGGGATGACGCGGCGCGGGTTTAGTCCTTCCTTG
>CAZAFS010000300.1:0-4667 GCA_964484165.1 uncultured Opitutaceae bacterium
AATCCACCAGCAGCGCGATCTGCCGGCCGGGGCCGTGCACGCCCTCGATCAGGATACCCTCGACGTCCGCGGTCTTCGACGGACCGGTGGCCCAGATGATGTTCGGGTCGTCGCCCAACCGGGCGACCGCCTGAGCCACATCCGCCAGCACCTCCTCGCGGCGGAGGACGGCGATGTGCACCCACGGCGCCAAGGCCCCGAGTCGGGACGAGGTCGTCGTGTCGGACAAAATCAGCGTGCCCGTCTCCGCGATCGCGCCGACCGCGCGGGTGATGCCGAACTGGTAATCGTCGACGCGGCCGCGGTCGAATTCCGTCTCGACCGTGAACTCCGGGCCGAAGGCCGGGGCGAGGCGCGGCCACAGTTTCGGATCGCAATAGCCATGCCGCCATTCGTTCGCCTTGAGCAGGGCGACCACGTCCTCGATGCGCTCGCAGGCCTCGCCGTTCACGAGTTTGGCCCGCTCGCGGAACACCGTCCACGGGTCCCGGCCGTCGACCAGCTGGTGCATCACCGCCGCGTCATCCGGGTACGTCGGATAGGCCGCGCGCTTGGTCAGCGGCGCCAGCGCGCCGCGCACCCGGCTGAGGATCACTTCACGATCGTCGTTCATGGGAACTCCAGAGACCACGGATTACACCGATGCGCACGGATGAATCCAATCAATTGTCATGTTGAACGCAGTGAAGCATCCGTGATTGTAGGAGCGTGCTTGCACGCGATACCAAGCCGTCGCCTGCAAGCAGGCTCCTACAAAGCATTCCGGGTTCATCCGTGAAATCCGTGGTCAAGGTTTGGTTTCTGCCGCGCGCGGTTTCGGCGCGAGGAACTTCTCGCGCGCCACTAGATAGAGAAAAACAGTCAGCGCGGCAAACGGGATCAAGGTCAGGGCATCGGACCAGGGCCCGTGGTAGCAGGGATTGTGCGCTCCGGCCCATTTTTCGATCGCATCGTTGAGACCCTCGAAGACCGGCACGCCCTGGAGAATTGCGATGATGATGCCGGCGATCGCCCCGCCGGCAATGTAACCGGAGGCGAGCAGCACGCCCGGACTCTTGTCGCTTTCATTCGCGAACTCGTCCGCGCTCATCGCCGCATACTTCGGCTGCCGCCGGGTGTGGCGGTCCGCCAGCCAGCGCGCGAAGCCGCCGATGAAAATCGGCGACGAGGACGAGAGCGGCAGATAAACCCCAACCGCGAACGCCAGCGCCGGCACGAAGGACATCTGCAGGGTCACCGCGATCATCACCCCGAGCAGGACCAGCGCCCACGGGAGCTTCCGGTCAAGAATGCCCTTGATGATATAGGACATGAGGGTGGCCTTGGGCGCATCGAACTTCCGCACGCTGCTGCCGTCGGGCCGGGTCGGGTGGGTCCCGTTGATGCCCGGGTCCACCAGCCAGACCGCGTCGCCCTTTGGATTGACGAGGTAGCGGCCGGCGGGGGCGCCGATTTCATCAACCTTCTGCCAGACGAGATAGCGGTGCTTGTCGTCACGGATCTGCGGGCCCACGAGCCCCTCCGTCCTTTTCAGCAGGCGGGCATCCGTGTGCAGGCCGGCTGGCGCAACTTCCCGGATCGGCACATATACCGTGGCGGAATTGTTGAGCACCAGCAGGATCGGGCCGAGACAGACGGCGGAGAGCGCCGCCCCGGCGAGGATGGCCCACTGCTGAAACTTCGGCGTGGATCCGAGGAGAAAGCCCGTCTTCAAATCCTGCGACGTCGTGCCACCGTTCGAGGCCGCAATACACACAATCGCCCCCACCGAAAGCGCCGTGACGTAGTGCGTGCCCCCTGTCCAGCCGACCAGCAGGAAAATCAGGCAGGTGAACAGCAGCGTGGCCACGGTCATGCCGGAAATCGGATTGGACGAGGAGCCGATTTCGCCGGTCAGCCGCGACGAGACAGTGACAAACAGAAACCCGAACAGGACGATGAGCAGCGCGCCGAGCAAGTTCATCTCCAGCGTGGGCGCAAAGGTGATGGCCGCGAGCAGCACAATCACGCCGCCGGCCACAAACTTCATCGACATGTCGCGCTCGGTGCGCGGCGTCCCGGCCGCCGTCCGGGCGTCGGCGCGGGACAGGCCGAGGTCACGCAGGCCTTCCCGCAAGCCGTGCCAGATGGTCGGCGCCGACTGGATCAGGCTGAAGATCCCGCCCGCCGCGACCGCCCCCGCGCCGATGTAGAGGACATACGCCCCGCGGATTTCTCCCGGGCTCATGGCGGAGATCAGCTTCGTGCCCGGAGACAGCGGCGTCGTCAGATGCTCGCCGAAGAACTTGATCATCGGGATGAGCAGGAGGTAGCTCAGCACGCCGCCGCCGCACATGATCGAGCCGATGCGGGGCCCGATGATGTAGCCGACCCCCAGCAGCGCGGGGGAAACCTCGACGCTCGCCGAACCGGCATTGAACGGCGGACCGAAGACCTTTTCCGAAACATCCTTCCAGCCCTTGAACGCGATGTTGAGCGTCGTGTAGAGCAGGCCGATGCCGAAGCCGCCGAAAATCGCCTTCGCCCCCGGGGCGGCGCCCAGCCCGGCGGCGGCGGCCGCGCGAATTTCGGCCTGCGCGCCGGGTGAGGCGTGGGCGCGGTCATCCGCATTGGCGCCGGCCTTGAGCACGGCCGCACAGGCGGTGCCTTCGGGATACTTGAGGGTGGCGTGCTCCTTGACGATCAGCGCGCGCCGCAGCGGGATCATCATGAGGATGCCGAGCAGGCCGCCGAGCATCGCCACCAGCATGACGCGCGTCAGCTCAAGATCGAAGCCGAGGATGAGGATCGCCGGCATGGTGACGCCAATGCCGAACGCCAGCGATTCACCGGCGGAACCGGCCGTCTGCGTGATGTTGTGCTCGAGAATCGTGGAATCGCGGACGCCGAGCTTCGACAGGCCGCGGAACAGCGCCAGCGAGATGACCGCCACGGGAATCGAGGCGCTCACGGTCAGGCCGACCTTGAGCACGAGGTAGAGCGACGAGGCCCCGAAGATCACCCCCAGCACCGTGCCGGTGAGCACGGCCCGCAGGGTGAATTCGCGCATCACCGCGTCGTCCGGGATGAACGGCTCGAACTTCGGGCCTGGGGTGAGTTCAGCCATGGGAACGGAAATCACGATCCGGTCTTGGTGCCGTCATTCTGAGCGCAGCGAAGAATTCGCGTCCGGTAGGAAGGTCGCTCGCGACCGATCAATCGCCCGCAAGCGGGCTTCCTACGGAAAGCAGATCTGTTCGCGCACGCCTCACTCCTTCCGGTCTCCGGTTTCCGCTTTCCGGTTTCGATGCTGACGCAGCCATTTCCGGAACTCCCCGCCGCGCCACACGGGCAGCGTGCGCCGGGTGACCCACGCCTGCACGGCCGGCACGGGAACCAGCCGGAGCGGGATGTGGTTCATCAGCCGGCCGCCGACGAGCGCGGCCTTCCACGCCGCCGGCGACGAGGCCAGCAGCGCCCACGGCCCCATCGGCGGCAGCCCGGGCGAGCTCGCGCCCTCGCGCTTGCCCCGGTCGCGCAGCCGCAGCAGCAGGTCGGGAATGGGAATGTTGACCGGGCAGACCTCGTTGCAGGCGCCGCACAGGCTGGATGCCTTGGGCAGGTCGGCGAACTCGAGGAAGCGCTCGCCCGCCAGCAGCGGCGAAAGCACGGCGCCGACGGGACCGGGATAGACGGCGCGGTAGGCGTGGCCGCTCGCCTGCCGGTACACCGGGCACACGTTCATGCACGCGCCGCAGCGGATGCAGCGCAGGATCTCCCGGCATTCGCCGGCCAGCACCTCGGTCCGGCCGTTGTCGACAAAGATGACGTGCATCTCCTCCGGTCCGTCCGGCTGGCCCGGCGCGCGGGGGCCGCGGATGAACTCGGTGTAGACCGACAGCTGCTGGGCGGTGGCCGAGCGCGCGAGGAGGTTGAGCAGGATGGCGAGGTCGCGGTCGCGCGGGACGATCTTCTCGATGCCCACCAGCGCGATGTGGCACCGGGGCGCGGCCAGGCTGAAGCGCGAGTTGCCCTCGTTGGTCACGACCACCAGCCGGCCGCTCTCGGCCACGACGAAGTTGGCGCCGGTCAGCCCCACGTCGGCGGCGAGGTATTTCTTCCGCATGAACACCCGGGCGCGGCGGGTGATGACTTCGGGATCGTCGTTGAAGGCGCCGAGGCCGTGCTGCTCGAAGCTCGTGGCGATCTCCCGGCGGTTCTTGTGGATGATCGGCCGCACGATGTGGCTGGGGTGGTCGTGGTCGATCTGGACGATGAATTCGCCGAGGTCGGTTTCGAGGCACTCGATGCCGTGGCCCTCGAGAAAGTGGGCGAGCTCGATCTCCTCGCTGACCATGGTCTTCGCCTTCACGATGCGGGTGGCCCCGCGCTGCTGCATGATCGCGAGCACCTGCTGGCAGGCCGCCTCGGCGTCGACCGCCCAATGCACCTGCGCGCCGCCCGCCTGCAGGCGCTCCTCGGCCCGGGCCAGCAGGGTGTCGAGATGCTCGATCGCGTGCTGCTTGATCTCGCCCGCCACCCGCCGCAGCCCGTCGGGGTCGGCAAACTGTTCCACGAGCATTTTCGCGCGCTTCTCGTGGGTGGACTTGGCGCTCGTGTAGACCGAGTGCTGCCGCTCCGCCGAAAGCTGCGCGGCAAACTGGTCGATGGGTTGGGTCTTCATGGGT
>CAZAFS010000301.1:0-4651 GCA_964484165.1 uncultured Opitutaceae bacterium
CGGTGGCGATGATGAGGACGAAGGCGAGCAGCAGGGCCATGACCCCGCTCTGGACGCGAGGCAGCACCCGCGCCTCCCGGACGGACGACGCGGCGCGCCGGAACGGCAGGAGCAGCCAGCGATCGACACCGCGCAGCATGAAAAATGCGCCGAGGAAATAGCCAAAGTATTTGGCGATCAGTGTCAGCCGCGGGTGCAGGAGCGCGATCGCCCCGGCGAAATCCACCGGCGCCGTCCAGCCGTGATTGACCGGCACCTGGCGCGACAGCAGTTGCCGCACGGCGCCCTCGCGGAAACCGAGCGCAAACCGCAGATCCGCCGCGCCCGTCTTGCCGTAGGTCAGAAGATAACGGGCCACGCTGTCGGCCGAGTCCGTGAACAGCGCGGCGGAATAAAACAGCGGCAGCTGGTCGGAGGCCACCTGGGCCAGATGGGCGTATTCACTCACGGTGCGGGTGCTGTCGGTGAGCCGCAGCAGTTCGCACAGCTGGACCCAGTTGAGCCGTTTGCCCAACGCCAGCAGGTCGAGATAGAAGAATTCCAGGTCGCCGAGCCGGCCCGTCGACACCGCCTCGTCGGCCAGCCGCTTGATCTCGCGCTGGAGCGACGGCGACAGGTGCTCGCCCTGATACAGCAGGGCGGTCAGGAGGATGACGGCATCAAGCGGCTGCCCGCCGGGCTGCCCCGCCGGGATAAAGTGCATCATCCCGGTGGCCTTGTGCGTCTGCAGCACGGCCTGCACGCCGAGCGAACGGGAATTGGAGAGATAGCGGCGCAGCGATTCGCGCGCGTGCTCCGTGATGAAGAAGGTCAGCACCGGCGTGCTCCCGGTGCGGCCGGTGTTCTCCTTGAGGTTGAAGAGCGGATCAAGAAACGGATCCCAGCCGCCCCAGGCGGCGAATTCCGGCTGGCGGGCGCCGTAAGCCGCCAGGGCCGTGGCGAGCGCGGGCGCGCGCGGGTCGCCCACCGCCTGCGCGGCGGCCAGCACCAGCGCGGCCGGACCAGGCTTCTCCGAATCGACGAGCTGCCGGCCGTAGTCGCTGAGCGAAGGCGTGTCCTGACCCGCCTGGCGCAGCAGGGTGGGACTGACCGATTTCAGGTTCACCGGCAGCGCCCACGCCCCCAGCAGCAGCACCAGCCCGCCGAAGATCAACGCCAGCGCCGTGGCCACCATTGGCGGCGCGGTCCGGGCAGGCGAAGGATTCATGGCAACTCCAGACATGGCGGAACTCCGGGCGGGAAACAATTTATAATTGCCGAGTCAGAACGCAAAAAACACGCTTGATCGCTCCCATCGACCCATGCTGCTCCCAATTGTTCACTATAACGCGGCGACCCTGCGTAAAAAGGGCGAGAGAATCACCGCCTTCGACGCGGCGCTGGCACGGTTGGCAGACGACATGGTGGAGACGATGCACGCCACCCACGGCATCGGCCTGGCGGCGCAGCAGATCGGCCGGGCCCTGCAGCTCTGTATCGTCGATCTGCGGGAGGCGGAGGCGGACTACACCTGGCGGCTGGACGGCCGGTCGCCGCCGAAGGAGCTCATCATGCCGCTCGTGCTGGTCAACCCCCGGGTGACCGCCTTGCCCGGACCGGCCGCCACGTCCGACGAGGGCTGCCTGTCGTTCCCCGAGATTCGCGGGGATGTCGAACGCCCCGACCAGATCACCGTGGCGTATCAAGACCCCCAGGGCCATGCCCACACGCTCGTCGCCACCGACCTCCTGGCGCGCTGCATCCAGCACGAAGTCGACCACCTCAACGGCGTGCTCTTCATCGACCGGATGGACAAGCCGACCCTGGCCCGGCTCGAACCCGCGTTGCGGGCGCTCCGGAAACAAACCCGCGCCGCGGCAAAGAAAACGGCGAGATGAAGCCCGCGCTTTCCCATGCGGGATCTTGTAGGAAGGTCGCTTGCGACCGACGGATTAATCGCCCGCAAGCGGGCTTCCTACACGCCGCCAGAATGGGGCAAGCCTCATGAGTGAGAAATCCGACGGTATGACCTACGCCCCGCGGGGCAAATCCCGGCCGGTGGTGAAGCCCGGTGAATTCACGTTCGCCGCCGTGCACCTCGATCACGGCCACATTTACGGGCAGTGCAACGGCCTGCTGGAGGCCGGCGCCGGGCTGAAATGGGTGTACGATCCCGATCCGCAGAAGGTCGCGGCCTTCCGGGCCAAGTTTCCCCAGGCCCGCGCCGCCCGCGCGCTGGACGAGGTGCTGGGCGATCGCGCGGTGCGCCTGGTCGCCGCCGCCGCCGTGCCCTGCGATCGCGGCCCGCTCGGCTGCCGGGTGATGGAGGCGGGCCTGGATTATTTCACCGACAAGGCGCCCTTCACCACGTTCGCCCAGCTCGAGCAGGCGCGGGCCGTCACCGCCCGCACGGCAAGGAAATACATGGTCTACTACAGCGAGCGCCTGCACGTGGAATGCGCCATTCGTGCCGGCGAGCTCGTGCACGGCGGCGCCATCGGGCGCGTCCTCCAGGTCATCGGCCTCGGGCCGCACCGGCTGGGCAAGGCCTCGCGTCCGCGCTGGTTCTTCGACAAGGAGAAGTACGGCGGCATCCTGTGCGACATCGGCAGCCACCAGTTCGAGCAGTTCCTGTACTACAGCGGCGCGACCGACGCCACCGTCACCCACGCGGCCGTCGCCAACTACGCCAATCCCGACGAGCCGGGACTGGAGGATTTCGGCGAGGCGTCGCTCCTCGGCAACAACGGGGCCACCAATTATGTTCGCGTCGACTGGTTCACGCCCGACGGCCTCAGCACCTGGGGCGATGGCCGCACGTTCATTCTCGGCACCAAGGGCTACCTCGAACTGCGCAAGTACGTGAACGTCGGCGCCGACCCCCGGGGCGACAATCTCATCCTCGTCGACGGCCAGGGCGAGCAGCTCCTTAACGTGGCGGGCCAGATCGGCTTTCCCTTTTTCGGCGAACTCATCCTCGACTGCCTCAACCGCACCGACAAAGCCATGACGCAGACCCACGCCTTCAAGGCCGCCGAGCTTTGCTTGAAGGCGCAGGCGGCGGCCCGCCGGCTCACGCCGTGAACATCGAACATCCAACGCCCGGCATCCTATGGGTTGGGGCATTGTTTCCTTCAATAACCTCGATTCCCCGGACTTGAGCGTTGAGAGTTGAATGTTGGATGTTGAGCGTTGGCTGCGTTAACCTCCTTCCCATGCCCCGCTCCATCTCCACCCGCACCGGCGACGACGGCACGACCGGCCTCCTCTATGGCCAGCGCGTGCCGAAGGACCACCCGCAGATTGAGGCCGTCGGCAACCTCGACGAATTCAACGCCGCGCTCGGGCTCGCCCGCGCCACCGGCCCCCGCGGCGGCCGCCAAGCCGAATTGAAGCGCATCCAGCAGGATCTGGTGGCCCTGATGGGCGAGGTGGCGTGCGCCGAAGCCGATGCCGGCCGCCACGCCCGGTCCAAATTCTCCAAGGTGGACGCGGCCGCGCTGGCGCGCCTGGATGCCGGCGTGGCCGCCCTCGAGGCCCGCCAGCCGCGGCTCGACGGCTGGGCCACGCCGGGCGCCAATCCGCACGCCGCCGCGCTCGACCTCGCGCGCACCCTCGCCCGCCGCGCGGAGCGCCGGCTCATCGCCCTGCCCCGCCACGGCAAATCGGTGCGCCCCCTCCTGCTGCAGTACCTGAACCGCGTTTCCGACCTGCTCTGGCTCATGGCCCGCGACGCGGAGACGGGATCCAGCGCCAAGCGGTAGGAGCCGGCGGAACGATCACTCCGCCGCCGGACCGGCCGCGGGCGCGGCCCGGCCGGCGACCAGCAGCAGCAATCCGAACGCCGCGAGCCCGCCGCAGACGAGGACGAACCAGTCGCCGTGCCCGACATAGTAGCTCTCGCGGCCGACCCAGCGGGCGTCGCGCTCGACTGACAGCGTTTTCACCCCACGGCAATAGATGCTGCCCTGCTCGTTGGTGAGCACGCCGCGGATCACCCCAAACTCGTCGATCCACCCGCTCCAGCCGCTGTTGCCGCAGCGGAGGACGGGCCGGCGCGTCTCCACCGCGCGCAGCACGGAATGCGCCGCATGCTGGTAGGCGGCGCCGCCCTCGCCATACCACGCGCTGTTCGTCGCCACGAAGAGGAAGTCCGCGCCGTCGCGCACATCCGCGCGGGCCAGCGCGGGGAAAATATCCTCGAAACAGATGAGCGGGCCGGCCGCCAGCGACTGGTGTCGCACCGGCACCAGCAGCGGGCTGGCCGAGTCGCCGCGGGTGAAGTCATCGCCGATCGGCACGACCTTGCTCAGCCAACCCAGCACCGGGCGCAGCGGGATGTACTCGCCGAACGGCACGAGGTGGCGCTTGGCATAGTAGGCGGTCTGCAGGCCCAGATCGGGGGTGACCACGCAGATGCCGTTGTACCAGCTCTCGTCGGCCCGGCCCGGATGCTCGATCGCGATGGAGCCGAGGAGCAGCGGCGCCTGGGCGCGGACCGTGAGCGATTCGACCCAGGCGCGCGTCCGGGGATCGCCGCGCACGGCCCACGGCGTGGTGGCTTCCGGCCAGAGGATGAAATCGGGCCGGCTGGCGGCCGCCACCAGCGTGGCCTTTTCCAGCGTGTCGAGGATGGCCGGCCCGCGCGCCGGATCCCATTTCACGTCCTGGG
>CAZAFS010000302.1:0-4628 GCA_964484165.1 uncultured Opitutaceae bacterium
CGGCACCACGACCGCCGACCGGCTCACGATCAACGGCAACGGCGTCCTCACCGAGATGTTCCCGTGAGGAGACGGAACGGGTAACAAGTTCCAAGTATCAAGGGCCAAGCGCAACGCGGACAGGTGGAAGGGCCGGAGTCTGACCTCGGCCCTTCCACCCCTTGCTGTCGGATCGCCGCGCCGCCGAAGCGCCGCAACCGCGCGGCCCCCCGCCGGTCTACCTAAAATTGAGTGTCCGGTTTTTTGGCAAAACCCGCGCACCCGGCTTAGATTGCGCCGGGTTGCCCTTGACCCGAGCCCTCGCGCCCGCCCCGGGGACTCTCTCTCACCTGGTCCGCGCGCCACCTCCGCCCGAATGAAGATCACGGAAGTCCTAGTAACCGAACACCGGATATTTGTGCGCGTTTTCGACGAAATCGAACGCGCCCTGCCCCGCTTGACCACGCTCGCCGAGGTGCGGATGCTCGCCAGCATCGTGGAGAATCTCCTCACGGAGCACGGGGGAACGGAGACCGACCTCGCCTACCTGGCGTTCGATCACGTCCTGCAGGACAAGGGCCAGCTGGGCCGCCTGCATCAGGATCATCAGGAAATCGACGCCAACCTCCGCCGGGTCCAGCGCGCCGGCGACTGCGCCGAGGCCTGCCGCCTGCTCGAAGCCGCGCTGCGAGCGACGCGCGAGCACATGCTCTTCGAGGAACGGTCCGTCTTCCCTTTGCTGGAACGGGCGCTCCAGCCCGAAACCCTGACGGAGCTGGCCGATACCTGGGCGTTGCGCCTGGCGGCGATGCAGGTCCGGTTCTGAACCCGCGGCGCGGAGGATTGACATCGGGCCGGGGGCTGGCGCTCTTGTCCGGGTCGTTCACCCTTCCTTGTCATGCGCCTCCTCCGCCTCGTTCCCGCCGCCGGCCTCGCGCTCACGATAAGCACCGGGCCCGGTTTCGGCGCCACCCCCATCACTCCCGTGCCGCCCCAGGCGGTGCTCCGCGCCGCCACCGTGCAGGTGCGCGTCGCGCCCGACCACCGCGACTGGACCTACCAATTGGGCGAGCCCGCCCGCTTCGCCGTCAGCGTCACGGCCGACAACGAGCCGATCGACCAGATGACGGTCAGCTACACGATTGGCCCGGACATGCGGCCGGGCGAAACCAAGACCGCGGCGCTCCCGCTGGCGGGGCTCGTGATCGACGGCGGCACGATGACGCAACCGGGCTTCCTGCGCTGCATCGTCACCACCGAGGTGGCGGGCCGCACCTACCGCGGGCTGGCCACGGCGGCGTATGCGCCGGAGCAGATCGTCCCCACCCAGGTCGAACCGGCGGATTTCGACGCGTTCTGGCAGGCGGGCAAGGCCGCGCTGGCGAAGGTGCCGGTGGAGGCGCGCGTGACGCTGCTGCCCGACGCCTGCACCGCGGACGTCAACGTCTATCACGTGAGTTTTTGCACGGTCGGCCCGAACTGGACGGCGGTGCCGGCGCGGATCTACGGCATGCTCTGCGAGCCGAAGGCGCCCGGCCATTATCCCGCGGTGCTCAAGGTGCCCGGCGCGGGCGTGCGGCCGTATTTCGGCGACAAGGGCCTGGCGGCGCGCGGGGTGATCACCCTCGAGATCGGCGTGCACGGCCTCCCCGTCAACCTGCCGCAGGAGGTGTACGACGAACTCGCCGCCGGCGCGCTCAACGGCTACTGGGCCTACAATCTCGATGACCAGTAGAAGTTCTACTACCACCGCATCTACCTGAGCTGCGTGCGCGCCAACGATTTTCTCACCTCGCGGGAGAGGTGGGACGGCAAAAACCTGCTGGTCATGGGCGCCAGCCAGGGCGGGCAGCTCTCGATCGTCACGGCCGCGCTTGATCCGCGCGTCACCGGGCTGGCCGTGACGCACCCGGCGTTCTGTGATGTCTCGGCCGAGTTGCACGGGCGCGCCGGCGGCTGGCCGCATCCGTTCCAGTCCGATCCCGTCACCGGGCAGCCGTCGCCGCAGGCCACGCCGGCCAAGATCACCACCGCGAGCTATTACGACACGGTGAACTTCGCCCGGCGCGTGAAGGTCCCCGGCTACTACAACTGGGGCTACAACGACGAGGTCTGCCCGCCCACCTCGACTTACGCGGCTTACAACGTCATCACCGCGCCGAAGGAACTCGGGCTCACGCTCGAACTCGGCCACGCCTACACGGCCGAGCAATATGACGCGATCAACGCCTGGGTGGTGCGGGCTCTCGCCCTGAAATGACCGGCGGTCCGCCGCGCCCTGCTGTGGCGCGGGGTCCGTCGGTGTAGGTCGGGCTTCATGCCCGCCACTGAAGCCGTCGATGTTCCTTTGGCGGGGCTTCCGCCGTCGCTGAAGCTATGGCGGACAGGTCGGCGAGACAAGAAACCCCGACCGACGGTCACCGCCAGCCCCACGCGAACCGATCGGCCATCTCCGGCCTCCGCAGGATTGAGTTTAGCGCTAAATGTCCCCAACGTACGCCTGACGGAGGCGTTTCCGGTCTTGGTTCGCTGGCGGTTGCCTCCCTTTTCCACCTCCAACTGCTCCCACCCATGAAGCTCTCCATCGTCGGTCCGGCGATTCCGAACATTCCCTGGCAGGCCAAGCCCGCCGGGACGCAAGACGTGGTCTGGCGTTATGACGCCAACCCGGTCATCGGCCGGCGCCCGCTGCCGGGGGTCACCGGGATCTACAACAGCGCGGTGGTGCCGTTCGGCGGAAAGTTCATCGGCGTGTTCCGCACCGAGGGCATGGACCGCGTCCCGCACCTGCACGTGGGGCGCAGCCCGGACGGCCTGAAGTGGGCCTTCGAACCGAAGCCGATCGTGTTGGAGTGCGAGGACGAGGAGGTGCGGCGCCACGAGTACGCCTACGACCCGCGCGTGACCCCGATCGACGGCGTGTACTACGTCACCTGGTGCAACGGCTACCACGGCCCGACCATCGGCATCGCGCGCACGACGGACTTCAAGCACTTCGAGCAGCTGGAGAACGCGTTCCTGCCTTACAACCGCAACGGCGTGCTCTTCCCGCGCAAGTTTGGCGACAAGTTCCTCATGTTCAGCCGGCCGAGCGACACCGGGCACACGCCCTTCGGCGACATTTTCATCAGCGAGAGCGCCGACCTGATCCACTGGGGCCGCCACCGCCACGTGATGAGCCGCGGCCCGAAATGGTGGGAGGGCACCAAGATCGGCGCCGGCCCGTCGCCGCTCGAAACCAGCGAGGGCTGGCTGCTCTTCTACCACGGCGTGATCACGACCTGCAACGGGTTCGTCTATTCGATGGGCGCGGTGCTGCTCGACCTGGAGCAGCCGTGGAAAGTCATCGCCCGCGGCAACCAGTCGCTGCTGACCGCCGAGGCGCCCTACGAGCTGGCCGGCCTCGTGCCCGGCGTCTGCTTCCCCGTCGGCTGCCTGTGCGACGCGCCGACGGGCCGGATCGCGATTTACTACGGCGCGTCGGACACCTTCTCGGCCCTCTGCTTCTGCCAGGCGCAGGAGATCGTCGAGTTCGTGAAGAAGAACCACCTGTAAGCGCGCCCCCGCGCCGGCGGCCCGAGCCCCATGCGTCTGCTGCCCCTTGCGTCCGCGTCGTGGCAGTTTCGCGAGGCCACGCGGCGCTCGCCCTGGCGCGCCGCCGTGGTGCCGGGCTGCGTGCACCGCGACCTGCGCCGCCACGGGCTGATCCCCGATCCCTTCTGGGGCGCCAACGAACTGGCGCTGCAATGGATCGAGGAGCGCGACTGGGAATACCGGGCGGACTTCACCGCGCCGCCGGCGCTGCTCGCGGAGGAGGTCGTCGAGCTGGTGGCCGACGGCCTCGACACCGTCGCCACGGTGCGGCTCAACGGCCGCGTGGTGGGACGTTCCGAGAACATGTTCCTCGGCCACCGCTGGAACGTGAAGCGGTTCCTGCGGCCGGGACGGAACGAGCTGCACCTCCGTTTCGGCAGCGCGCTGCGCTACATCCGCACGCACCGCCGGGGGCACCGGCCGCGCGAGATCAACGATCCGGTCGGCGGCTGCACCCGCATCCGCAAGCAGCAATGCCAGTTCGGCTGGGATTGGGGCCCGCGCCTTGTCACCGCCGGCATCTGGCGCGACCTCCGGCTCGAAGGCTGGACCGGCAACCGGCTGGAGAGCGTGCGCATCACGCAGGATCACCGGCGCGACGGCCGCGTGGCGCTGCGGCTGGGGCCCGAGCTGGCGCGACCCGACCGGCACGCCGTCTGCCGCTGGCGGCTGACCCTCGACGGCAGGGCCGTGGCGGCCGGCACCGGACCGGAGATCATGATCCGGCGGCCGCGGCTCTGGTGGCCCAACGGCCAGGGCGCGCAGCCGCTTTACCGGCTCGACGTCCGGGTCGAACTCGGCGACGGCCGCGTGGTCGGGCCCTGGGTGCGGCGGATCGGGCTGCGCACCATCGCGCTGGACCGGCACGCCGACCGGTGGGGCGAATCGTTTCAGTTCGTGGTCAACGGCCGGCCGGTTTTCGCCAAGGGCGCCAATTGGATTCCGGCGCACAGCTTCGTCGCCGGGCTGACCCGGGCCGACTACGCGCGCGACCTGCGCAGCGCGGCCGCGGCGCACATGAACATGCTCCGGGTGTGGGGCGGCGGCATCTACGA
>CAZAFS010000303.1:0-4619 GCA_964484165.1 uncultured Opitutaceae bacterium
TCATGCGGCGGGTCTGCAAGAACTGCAAGCAGCCCGTCGAGCCGGAGGGGCGCGAGAAGGAGCTGATCGAGCGGGCTCTCGGCTGGAGCGGACCGATTTTCAAGCATAGCGCCCGGGGCTGCCCGCGCTGCAACCACAGCGGCTACCGGGGCCGGGTCGGCATTCATGAACTGATGGTGATCAGCGAGGAGCTGGTCAACGGCATCAACAAGGGGATGGAGACCGCCGAGCTCAAAAAGATCGCCATGCGCCAGGGCATGAAGACCCTGCACCAGGACAGCATGATCAAGGTGAAGGAGGGCATCACCACGTTCGAGGAGGCCCTGGCCACCGTCCCGCCGGATCTGTGACGGCCGGCCGGCCCGGCGGTTTTTCCCTTTCGCGACGGGTCCGAATCCTGGTGGTGAGACGGTCATGACGCACTACGGGTCGGAATTCCTGATCGTGGCGCTGGCGCACCTCGTCGCGGTCATCAGCCCGGGACCCGATTTCGCCATGGTGCTGCGGCAGAGCATTACCTTTGGCCGGCGCACGGGGAGGTGGACCAGCGTGGGCGTGGGCACGGGCATCCTGGTGCACGTGACGTATTCGCTGCTCGGCATCGGTCTGCTGGTGCGCAGCTCGGTGCTGGCGTTCAACGTCCTCAAATGGCTGGGCGCGCTTTACCTGGCGTGGATCGGCCTGAAGGCGTTGCGGGCCCGGGCGGCGCCGGGCGCGGCGGCGGCCGGCGCGGCGGCCGCGGACGTGCCCGTTTCGCGGGAGACGCCCCGCCGGCGCGCGGCTTTTGTCACCGGCTTCTTCACCAACGCGCTCAATCCCAAGGCCACGCTTTTCTTCGTGGCCCTCTTCTCCGTGGTCATCAACCCCCGCACGCCGGTGCTGATCCAGGCCGGCTACGGCGTGTGGATGGCGCTGGTGACCATGGGTTGGTTCATGCTGGTGGCGCTCTTCTTCTCCCAGGACCGCGTGCGGGCGGGCTTCCTGCGCTGCGGGCACTGGTTCGAGCGCACCATGGGCGTCATCCTGCTCGCCCTCGGCGTGCGCCTCGCGCTGGCCTCGGCCCGGTGATGCGGCCGAGATCGGGACCTTGCCGCGGCGGCGAAAACGAGTAGCGCCTCGCGGCGCCGAGGCGCGGGGATCACACGTACACCCCGCCGCCGAGGAGGCGCTCGCCCTCGTAAAGGGCGAGAATCTGGCCCGGCGCCAGCGCGCGCTGGGGTTGGTCAAAGCGGATGCGGGCCGTGCCGCCGTCCTCCGGCATGAATTCCAACGGCACGCGCGGATCGCGATAACGGACGCGGCCCTCGAGGCGGCGGGCCGCGGCCAGCGGCTCGCCCAGCCAGCTCAGATGATGGACGCGCACCTCGCGGGTCCACAGGCCCGGGGCGTCGGGCGCGTCGAAGGCGACCAGCAGGGCGTGGTCGGCGGCACGCTTCCCCACCACGACGTAGGCCTTGTGGTCGGTGTTCGACGGAATCCGGATGCCCTTGCGCTGGCCGATGGTGTAGTAGTGCAGGCCGCGGTGGCGGCCGATCTCCCGGCCGTCGGTCACGCGGACGATCGGACCCGGGTGGTCGGGCACATAGGTGCGCAGGAAATCCTGCATCTTCACCTCGCCGATGAAGCAGATGCCCTGGCTGTCCTTTTTCCGCGCCGTGGCCAGCTGATGGTCGGCGGCCAGCGCGCGCACCGCGGGTTTGGTGAGCTCGCCGAGCGGGAAACGGGCGTCGCGCAACTGCTCCGGCGAAAGCAGCGCGAGGAAGTAGGACTGGTCCTTGTTCCGGTCGACGCCCTCTTGCAGGGAGCAGGTCCCGTCCGGGCCCACGAGACGTCGCGCATAGTGCCCGGTCGCCACGGCGGCGAACCCCTCGGCCCGGGCATAGGCGCGGAACACGCCGAACTTCACCTCCCGGTTGCACATGACGTCGGGATTCGGCGTGAGCCCGCGCGCATAGCCGTCGAGCAGGTAGTCGACGACGAGCCGGCGGTAGTCCCGCATGAGATTGACGACGCGGAACTCAATGCCGATCCGGTCCGCCACGGCGCGCGCATCCTCGATATCCTGCATCCAGGGACAGCGGCCGGCGATGTTGTCCTCGTTGATCCAGTTCTTCATGTACGCGCCGGCGATCTCGCAGCCCTGCTGCTTGAGCAGGAGGGCGGCGACGCTGCTGTCGACGCCGCCGGACATGGCGACCAGGACGCGCATGGGTGGGTGGGCGAAGAAAACTCGAATCGGTCCGCGGGGCCAAGGAAACTTTCAGCCGGCGCCCGGACCGCCCGGCGCGCCGCGGCCGCCTCCCGCCCCGGTCGGCCCCGGACGCGGACTCATTCAAATTCCTGCCGCTTCTGGGCGGTGGTGGCTTGCTCGAGGAGCTGACCGTCGAACAGCAGCAAATGGATCGTTTCGGTGATCCGATCGTGGACCTGCCGGTAATCGGGATTTTGCTGGATCACATGCGGGCGATAGACGCCGTCGGCGTCCTGGACGCTGACCGTGATGGGATTCGAGCCCACCTGCACCTGCCGCGGCGGGCCGATGATCGTGCGGTTATAAACCCAGACCTCGGCCCGGCCGGCCGTCGCCGGCCGGGGATTGATCTCGGCCGGGGCCCCCATGATCCGTCGGACCTGCTCGGCGGTCATCCCCTTCTTCAGGGTTTGCTCCGGATGGTCGTCCGCCGCGGCCGCGGCCGGACCGGCCGCGGCGGGAGTGGACGGCGCGGGTGCGTTGGTGCAACCCGCGAATAGGGCGATCAGGGTGACCGAGGCGAGCGCTCGACGGCATTGACGCATGATCCAGGCAGAACACTGGAAAGGCGGAAATCCCTTCATAAAATCTCCGCGATTCTGACGGCGGCGGCACGCGACGCAACGGGAGAATGCAGAATGCGGCGGTGCCGGCGGCGGTTTTGCCCACTTCGTGCTTGGCGTCGTTCGACCCGGCGGGTGATGCTGGGCATCCGCATGAGCTTGCCCGACCAGCGGATCACCCAGGCGTGGCTGACCAGCCCGGACAGCGGCATCATCGAGCTGACGCGCGACTGGATCGCGGAGGCGTTGCCGCCGTTTGCGCTCGGGCCCGACGGGCCGGCGTTGGCCGCGGTGGAGCGGGCGGGGGATCACACCTACGGTTGCGAGAGCGGCTATTTCGTCAATGCCCGCGATGAGATCTTCTTCTTTCTTCAGCTCGGGCATCATCCGGACATCGATCCGGCGGCGACGGCGGTGTTTCTCGCGGGGGACTTCAATGGCTGGCAGCGGGCGATCGGCGATCCCGGGTGGCGCCTCCGGCCCGCGTCGCTGGACGGCGAGCCGGTGCTGTTGTACGCCGCGCGCGCCGCGCGGTTTCTGACCCAGCCGCCGCAGCGGTTCAAATTCGTCACCGGGGCGCATCGCTGGCTGCCGGTGCCCTCCCAGGCCGCCAACGCGGTCCGGGACGATCTCGGCAACTACAACTACGCCATCGATCCCGGCCGCACCGGCCGGCACCGCTTTCGTTTCACCACCGCTGCGCCCGTCGACCTGGCGGCGGCACTGACGGTGAGTTGGACGGGCAACCCGGGTGCCGGGACGGTGCCGCTGCGGCCGGGCGACTTTTTTGGCCTGCGCAAGAGTCACGCGCCGCTCGGCGCCATCGCCAAGGCGAACGAGACCACGTTCCGGTTGTTCGCCCCGCGGGCCCGCTGGGTCCGCCTTTATCTGAGCGACGACCTGGCGCGGCTCGACGCGGCGGCCGGCTACGACATGGACCGGCGCGACGACGGCACCTGGCAGGCCCGCCTCGAGGGCAACCTGCACGGATGGTACTACTGGTTCACGCTGGACGGTCCGCGCAACGCCTTCGGGCTGTTCGACGCCACGCGGCGCATCCTGGATCCGTACGCGCCGGCGGCGGTGGGGCGCGACGGGCCGGGCATCGTGCTCGACCGGGCGCGGCTGGCGCCGGCCGACCGCGGTTTCCGCACGCCGGCCTGGCAGGATCTCGTCATCGCCGAGGGCCACGTGCGCGATCTCGCGGCGCTGGCGCCGGTGCCGGCGTCGCCGGAGGAGCGGCGCGGTTTCACCGGACTGCGGCGCTGGGTCGAGAGCCCTGATTTCCACCTGGCGCGGCTGGGGGTGAACGCGGTGGAGCTGCAGCCCGTGCTGGAATTCGACAACGCGAAGCCGGAGGAATACCACTGGGGCTACATGCCGGTGAACTGGTTTGCCCCGGCGAGCGCCTACGCGCTCGACCCGGCGCGGGCCTCGCAGGTGCGCGAGCTGCAGGAGCTGGTGGCGGCGTTCCACCGCCGCGGCCTGGCGGTGCTGCTGGACGTGGTCTACAATCACGTCGGCCTGCCGCCGCACCTGATGCACGTCGACAAGCTCTACTATTTCGAGCAGGACGGCGCCGGCGTCCTCGCGCAGTGGAGCGGCTGCGGCAACGACATCCGCGCGCATGCCGGCATGGCCCGCCGCCTCATGCTCGACAGCCTCACGCACCTGCTGGAGGTCTACGGCGTGGACGGCTTCCGGTTCGATCTCGCCGAACTCCTCGGCGTGGACGTGCTGCGCGAGATCGAGGTGGCGCTCAAGCGCGTGAAGCCCGACGTGGTGCTCATCGCCGAGCCGTGGAG
>CAZAFS010000304.1:0-4609 GCA_964484165.1 uncultured Opitutaceae bacterium
GCCAAGATCTTCTCTGGAGGGATGTCCGGCTGGATGTTGTGAATCGGCGAGAATACGTAGCCGCCACCGCGGCCGAGCAACCGCACGCGTTCGCAGATTTCACGTCGGATGTCATCCAGCGATCCGAAAGGCAGCGTCGATTGGGTGTCCACGCCGCCGCCCCAGAAACAGAGGTGCCCCCCATACTGTTTCTTGACCCGCATTGGGTCCATGCCGGCGGCCGAAGTTTGGAGCGGATTAAGAATGTCGATCCCGATCTCGATAAAGTCAGGCAGGATTTCGCCGACGCTTCCGTCGCAGTGGAGGAAGATCTTGGCGGAAGTACGTGCCTTGACGAATTCGATCCACTTTTTCTGTCGCGGTTTGAAGACTGCGCGGTAGATCGACGGGGAAATCTGCAGGTTGTTCTGCGCGCCGAAATCGTCGCTCATCTGGATGACCTGAATATAGGGGCCGGCGACGGCAAGAAATCGCTCCAGAATCGCGAGGTCGTGCGCGAGCTTGAAGTCGAGCCAGTATTCGACGAGCTCGCGCTTCAGAACGAGCTTCGTCATGAAATTCTCAAAGCCGAAGAGCAGCAGGCTTATCTCAAAAAAAGAGCCGACGAGCGCCGGCAGCCCAGCGAAGAGAGCCTTGTCCGTGTGGTGATAAAGTTCGGTCACCCGCCGTCGAAGGTACCCCTCCTCCCGAACGCTCCATAAATCGGGCCACTGAAACGCATCGATGTCTTCCGTGGTCTTCGCTCCGGCCAGGGGGGACCAGCATACGTCGAAGTAGTACGACTCCGCGCTCCGCCAAGCGTAGGTTTCTCCATGTCGGACTACCTCGATGGCATCATCGCGTCGACGTTCTTCATATGCCCACGGCACCTGACAAGGCGATCCGTCAGTGAGGAAACCCGGCTTCCAACGGTCAATCGCCAGAAAAGGCATGCCGGTGGTCGGACCGAGGCGATGGACTTGAACGACGTCGCCGCCCAGCTGGGTGATCATGTCCAGCGACGGATCGGCGAGCTGCTGTTTGATGTCGTAAACTCGGACTTCCTCGTCGCGATCGAGGTGCCGCAAAAGTCTCCGATAGGCCACAGCTCCAATGCCCGTCAACCGACTGGCGCCGAAATCCACCGGCACGCGGTCAGGCTCCTCGTGATTAAGCGCGATTTGGACCCGTTCGCGACTGGTGAGCGAGCTCATGCAGAAAAAGAGCGCGGCGGCCTCCCGGGGAGGAGAGCGGCCACGCCGGAGCTTAGGGCCCGGCGCCCGCGGCCGTCAAGTAACTAATCAATTACTATGATCGGGAGCGCCCAGACCGGCCGGCGGGTGCCCGCAGTCGGAGCGGCGGCCGCCGCGCACGGCGCCGGCCGGGGCAAGCCGGGGCGCCGGACCTCCCGGCGCCCGCAATTGACGCTTGCATCTTTCGGAAGGAGTAACCTAATGGTTACTCATGCCGCAAGCAGCCATCCACGGCCCGCTGTTCTACGCCATCATCGTAATCTACTTCGTGATCATGATCGCGGTGAGCATCGTGCTCGAGCGGCTGAACCGCAACACGAGCGACTATTTCCGCAGCGGCTGCCGGGCGACGTGGTGGCTGACCGGCGTGAGCGCCTTCATGTCGTCATTCTCGGCCTGGAGTTTCACCGGCCTGGCCGACCTCGCCTACAGGTTCGGCGGCAGCGCCCTGCTCATCTCGAGCGGTTTGTTCGCGGCCGTGCTGGTGAACGCGGTCGTGCTCGGGCCCTGGTTCCGGCAGATGCGCGTCGTGACGTTCTCCGAGGCCGTGGACCAGCGCTTCGGGCGGGCGACCCAGCAGTTCTACGCCTGGATGCACGTCTTCCAGCAGATCTTCTTCTGCGCGCTGGGCCTCTACAGCGTGTCGGTCTTCTTGATCGTGATTTTTCATTTCAGCCTCCTGCCGACGATCATCACCATGGGCGCGATCGCGGTGACCTATTCGGCGATTGGTGGGACCTGGGCGGTCATGTCCAACGGCTTTCTCCAGGGACTGATTCTGGTGCCGGTCACGATCGCGGTTGCGGTGCTCAGCCTGGCGGGGGTGGGCGGCGTTCGGGGCCTTTTCTCGGCGATCCACCAGCAGGGGCTGACGGCGGACTATGCCGTGCTCAAGCCGGGCGGTTTCGGGACGGACCTGGGCTGGGGCTGGGCGCTGGCCATGTTCCTGCAGTCCTTCATCGGCACGATCAATGTCATCAGCGGCCCGAGCTACTTCAAGGTGAAGGACGGCCGGGACGCAAAACGGCTGGCGGGGCTCCAGGCGGTCCTCACGCTGGTCGGAGCGGTGTTGTTCGTCATCCCGCCGGTGGTGGCGCGCATCCAGCATGCCGGTGCCGTCGCCGCGACGGGGCTGGCGCGTCCAGGCGAGGGGGCGTATGCGGTCACGAGCCTCAGCGTGCTGCCACCGACCATGTTTGCCCTGGTCGTGGTGACGATGCTTGCGACGGCGATGAGCTCCTTAAACAACCAGCTCAACACCAACGCCGGCCTGCTGATCCGGGACATTCTGCCGCCGTTGCGCCGGCGATTCGGCTGGCGGTCGTTTTCCGATCGCGGGGAAGTGGCGCTCAGCCAGGCCGCCACGGCGCTGCTGGGGATCGCGATCGTGCTGCTGGCATGCTATTTTGCCCGGGCAGGCGGCCGGGGGCTGTTTGCGACGATGTTCGATGTCATTGCCTTGGTGGCGGTGCCGCTCTACGTGCCCCTGTGCCTGGTGACGTTCATCCGGAAAGTGCCCGCGTGGGCGGCCATCGCCAGTGTCGCGGCCGGCTTCCTCAGTTCGCTCTTGGGCTTCTTCAGCGCTGAGCTGTTCGGTGCCGTGTGGTCCTTCCAGATGAAGGTCATGACCAACATCGGCGCCGGGACCGTGGCGTACCTGTTGTGCATGCCGTTCTGGCGGCGCAGCCCCGCCGAGTACCGCGCCCGCGTGGCGGCGTTTTATGCGAAGATGGTCCGTCCGGTCGACTTCGCCACCGAAGTGGGATCCGGCAACGACCGCAAGCAGTACCGCACGATCGGGTTCTTTGCCGCCCTGATCGGCGGTCTCATCTGCCTGTTGCTCTTCGTGCCCGCCACCGGGCGCGACCGCTGGACCATCGGTTTCATCGGCGGCGTCAATCTCCTCGTCGGCGGGATCTTCCTCCTGCTCGCGCGGCGGCCCGATCCCGGTCCGGCCGCGGGGGCGAGCACCAAGCCATGTCCGATCTCCAAATGAAACCTTCCGCTGGGAATGTGGCCGGTTTGACCGCGCCGAAACTTGAGGTGGTCCGGTGGGGCTTTGTCGGAGTCGGACACCGCGGGCTGAACATGTTGACGGAGACGCTGCTCTTGGAGGGCTGCGAGGTGCGCGCCCTGTGCGATCCGGTCGACGGCGCTCTGCGGCAGGCGAGCGACGCGGTCGTCCGGAGCGGCCAGCGACCGCCGGCGGTCTACGGCGCCGACGCCACGTCGCTGCGCCGGATGCTGGACCGCGACGATCTTGATGCCGTGATGATTTGCACTCCGTGGCGGGCGCGGGCGTCGGTCGCGACGGCGGCGTTGCGCAGCGGCAAACACGCCTTCCTCGAGGTGCCGGCGGCCGTTACGCTCGACGAGTGCTGGGCGCTGGTCGAGGCCGCCGAGGCGGCGCGCAAGCACTGCATGATGATGGAAAATTGCTGCTATGGACGGGACGAGCTGATGGTGCTGAACATGTGCCGCCGCGGACTCTTCGGGGAGCTGCTGCATGCGGAAGGATCCTACCTGCACGACCTGCGTTCCTGGCTGATGGACGGCACCCGCGGGCTGTCCCAATGGCGCACGCGCGAACACACCCTGCGCAACGGCAATCTTTATCCGACCCATGGGCTGGGCCCGGTGGCGCAATGTCTCGGCATCAATCGCGGCGACCGCTTCGACTATCTCGTGTCCGTCAGCGGGGCATCGCGCGGCTTGACGGAATACGCCGCGCAGCACCTGCCGCCGGACCACCCCCGCCGGCAGGCGCGCTACATCTGCGGGGACATGAATGTGTCGATCCTCAAGACGGTGCGCGAGCGCACCATTGTGGTGGAGCATGACATCGTCAATCCGTTGCCCTATTCGCGCCACCATGTCATCGTGGGCACCCGCGGCATGTTTGCGGGCTTCCCCTCCCGGATTGCGATCGAGGGCCGGACGGAGATCCACGGCGACCATATGGAGTGGGATCTTGACATCGACAAATGGTATGCCGAATTCGACCATCCGCTCTGGACGAAATGCGGCCAGCTGGCGGCCCAGCTGGACAAGGCGGGCGGCATGGGCCACGGCGGCATGGATTTCGTCATGAAATGGCGGATCGTCCAGTGCCTGCGCGAGGGGCTGCCCCTGGATCAGGATGTCTACGACGCCGCCGCGTGGAGCGCGGTCGGGCCGTTGAGCGAACAATCGGTAGCCCGGCGAGGTCAGCCCGTCGAGGTGCCGGATTTCACCCGGGGCGCGTGGAAGACGACGCCCCCGCTGGGCGGGGCGACGGTGCCCTGACCCCAGGGGGCGGAGGCACCCGCCGACGATCGCCGCACACCACCATTGGTCATGAGGCCAAAGGCATTGAGCCATGGGTTGCATCTTGGGGA
>CAZAFS010000305.1:0-4590 GCA_964484165.1 uncultured Opitutaceae bacterium
CTCTCGATATCTTGCACAAATCCCTTCATAATGACTCCTCTTTGGTTTTGCCCGACGGGGGCGTTTAATGCGAGCGGCGCGGTGAGTTCAGCATCCTGAGCCTTCCTGTCTTCCATCACTTTGGCTTCCGGCCTGTTTGTCCCTTCCGCCGGCCCGGCGGATTGCGCTTGGACTCGAGACCAGAGGGTCAGGGCCAAGGCCAAGGCGAGGCCGGAACAGATGCCGAGGTTCGTATGCGATTGTTTTTTCATGCCCCATTGGCGTTCGGCGGACCGCGTTTTTGAGAAACCGACCTTACCGCGATCCGCACGGAGGCCGACACTCGGATATTACGCCGGCGGAGGCGGCTTCGTTACGGGGTACAACCCTACCATCGATCAGACGGGGACACCGCCCGCCGAAGGATGGCCATCGGGAAAAAGATGTGAAGGCTGGCATAGCGATGAGTCATTTCTTGTTTCTGCCGGATCCGCGTTTTTCTACCCAGCTGCGCCCGCAAACCCTTGAGCGCCCCGGCGGCGTTGACGCCGCCCCTTGGGACCGGCTCGAAGGTGATGGTGATAGCCACTCGCTTTTTCTTGCCAGAGTCATTTTGGCCGGTGCCTGCAGCAGGCGAGCGTCAGCGTTGGCCGTGGCCGCGACGCAAGGCACCAAGACCGCTGATGAGCATTCCGACAATTCCGCCGATGATCATGGTTTCGCCGAGCGTGTGATGCCAGCCCTCCATCGGAGTGATCAACAGCATCGAGCCGCCGACCACGAGAGCCGCCAGCGCGATCGCCCGGCTGAGCCGTTCAAGATTGCGGCTAAGGCGACCCCCCAGGACCTCCAGAGCCGGAGCCTGCACCCGGCCCAGGTTGCCTTCGGCGATGTGTCGGAGGACGCGGCGCGTGTCGCCGGGCGCATCCTTTATCAAGCGCTCCATTTCGCGCGCCAGCGTGGTGGTCTTGTCCTTGATCTGCCCCAGCGAGAAGTGCTTCGCGGTCAGCCGTGCGATCTCTTCGCGAAACGATTCCATGTAGTTGTGATGCGGGGCGAGTTGGCGCATCAACGCTTCCAGGATGACGAACGCACGCGTCAGCAGGAAAAACTCGCTGGGATTGTGCGCTCCGTTCCGGCTGCCGGCCCGCAGCAGCGCCTCGAACGCATCACCGATTGAGACCTCCGCCAGGTCGCGCCGGTGGATTTCATACAGCGCCGCCTTGATGTCCACCAACAGGGCCGCCCGGTTGACGTTCTCGCTCGCCGAGGTCATTTCGAGATAGGCCTCGGTGGCGGCCCGCGCATCGCCTTTGACGACCGCTTCTAGCAGTAGGCTCAGCGATTCGCGCATCGACTCGTCCAAGTCTCCCGTCATTCCGAAATCGAGCAGGGAGAGCCGCCCGTCGGGCAGGACGAAGACATTGCCGGGATGCGGGTCGGCGTGGAACAACCCTTCCTCGAAGATCGTTTGCAGCATCAGCTTTACCAGGGTGTTGATCGCCCGCGGCATCGCCTCGGGGTGCAGCTTGGCGTAGACATCCACCCGTTCGCCGGCCGAGTACTCCATCGTGAGCACGGTTCTCCCGGAACACTTCGCGACGACATCCGGAATCCAGAGGTCGGGGACATCGGCCAGCGCGCTGCGAAAGAGCGTGATGGAACGTGCTTCGCGACTGAAATCGGTTTCCCGGTTCAGACTGTTGGCAAATTCACGCACCACCACCGGGAGGTCGAGCGCGCGCAGACGCGGCAAGAGACCTTCTCCCAGCGCCACCAGGTAAGTCAGTGCCGCGATGTCCGTCGCGATCATCGCCTTGAGGCCGGGCCGCTGGACCTTCACGGCCACGTGCCGCCCGTCCTGCAGGGTCGCCTCATGCACCTGGGCAATGGTGGCGGCGGCGAGCGGGGTTTCGCTGAACGAGGAGAACAACTCCGTCAACCGGGCGCCCAGTTCGACTTCGACCGTCGCACGCACCGCGTCAATGCCCATCGCCGGCAACTGGTCGTGCAGCAGTTCCAGCTCATCGATGTAGGCGTCCGGCAGCAGGTCGCGCCGCAACGCGAGTACTTGGCCGAATTTGAGAAAGGTCAGCCCCAGTTCCTCGAAGGTTTGCCGCACCTCTTTCGGCGGCGGCCAGTGGCTTTTGCCGCGCAGGGCGCCCAGGAACTTGTGCCGGGCGAGCACGCGCAGGATTTGGATTAATCGCGGCGCCGCTCGCAGCGGGCTGCTTTTCTCCGGGGCGATCATGACAGGCAACTGGTTCACGGGCCTGCTGCTTCCTTCATGATCTTGACCATCGTGTCCTCCACTTCCCGCGCCACCCCTTCCAGTTGCGGCGTGTGGAACAGCGCCAGCAGGATGGTGGGCTTCAAGGTGGCCAGCATGGTTTTGCCGCCCTCCTCGTAGATCGAGATCCGGCAGGGCAGGGCGGTGGAGACGCTCATGTTTTCATCGAGCACCTTCTTGGCTTGTTGCGGCTGACAGACCTCGAAAATCAGGCATTCCCGGGCGAACTCGACGCCCTTCTTCGCCATGGTCTCTTGGAGGTTGTGAACCTGCATGACGCCGAAGTGATTGGCCTGAACGGCGGCGTGCAGGGCCGTCGCCGCCTCACTCACGGTTTTCGTCGTGGGTATTTTGATCAGCATCGGTTTGCTTTCCTGGTGAAGCATTCGCCGCTGAGCGGCGCCGCGCGCCAAACTATTTTTTCGACAGCTTGCTGATAATGACGACCAGCAGGACCACCACGACCACGCCGATCACCGTCCAAATCCACATCCCTCCGCCCATCCATCCACTCATCCATCCGTTGGTATGGTTCATCATGAAATCCCCTTCGTTGCGCTGCGACCGATCCACTCCCGGGCCAACCGGATCGTGAGCTGCGGCCGCAGTGTCGTTTCCAGCGGCCGCCACGGGACCGCCGCAACCGTTCGTCGCGGGGCCTCGTGGCGCTCAGTCATCATTTCTGTTCTTCTTTATGATCTTTGTCGGCGCCCGCCGATTTTTCGTCCATGCCGCCCATGTCCTTCATCATCGGACACTGCGACATGGATTCCCCGCCCATCTGCATGTGCTGCATCATGTGCTTCATCATCTCGTCCTGCATCTTTTCCATTCGCGCATTCATGGCCGTCCGCTGCTCCACCATCTGGGTGATGACGGCGGCCATCAGGCCCATCTTCTGGTCCTCCGGCGCGCTGTTCAGCTTGGCGACCTGCGCGGCGAGTTCGGCGTCCTGCGCCTTCATTTCTGCCATCATCTTCTGCCTCTGCGCCTTCATTTCCTGGCAGCATTCCATCATCTTGGCCGCCGTCATCTTCTTCTCCCCCGCGGGTTCGGCGGATTTGGCTTGGATTGGAAACCAGATGGCCAGGGCCAGGGCCAAGGCGAGGGTTAAACGGGTGACGAGGTTGGTATTCGTCGGGTTTTTCATGGTCTGATGCTTTCTATTTTGGCCGCCATTCTTCACTGCTGGCGGCCGGTTGACAGCGTGTCTGTAAAATTGGCTTCACCGCGAGCGGCACCAATGCCGGCGCTCATTTTGCGCCGGCAAGGGCGGCTTCGTCACGGGGTACAACCCGACCATGGATCATGGGTATCACCGCCCGTAGCGCCCCTCGCGATGGAGGGCGTGTCCAAACCGGGGAACCGCTATTTCTGCATGGCCGTGATGCGCGCCAAATGCGCATCCACCACCGGAATGGATTTATCCACAAAGCTTTTGATCTCCGCGTCTTTCGTTGCGACCGATACCGCCTTGAAATCCCGGGCATCCTTCTGGTGGGCCTTTGTCATTCGCGCGATATAGGCAGCGTCGAATTCCGCCCCCGTCAGGGCCGCCATTTTATCCACCATTCCCTGATGCTTGGCGTCCAGGCTGTCGGGCAGAGTCACGCCCTTTTGCGCGGCCAGCGCCTTCAGGTCGCCATTGATGGCCGTGTGGTCTTTCACCATCATCTGACCGAACGCCTTCACATCGTCGCGCAGCCCTTTTTGGACGGCCAGTTCGCCCAGTTTCACCTCCGTCATGCCCCCTTGGGCCGCCGCGAGGATGAAATCGTGGTCCGCCGCCGCCAGCGTCGTTTCCGCCTTCGCGCATGGAACCGCGACAAGGAGTCCCGCCGCCATCAGGGCCAGGCCCAGTCGGGCTGCAGCGGAGCTGACGATGAGTTGGGGAAACCGCGCCTGGTCTTGTTCCACCGCGGGCTTTGATTCTGTATTGGTATTCATAAGTGATGGTTGGGTTATTGGTTTTGGTTTTGAATCTGCGTTGCTCACGACACAAAGACTTCTAATTGGTTTTCTTCCGGCCGGAGCCGCTCTTTTTGCCGCCGCCGGTGAGTTTGTTCACGGTGGACCAAGCCCGGGCTTCCGCGGTTCTTGTGCTGAAACCCTTTTTTTCGTAGCCGGCTTCGATGTGTTCCGCCTGACGCTTCTGCTTGTCCGTATAGCTGGATTTATCGCCTTGAGGCATGGGTGGTTTTCCCTTTCGCGCGGGACGCCCTGGGATTAGTCCGCCAGGCCGCTTCGCGCTTTTTCTCATAGTCAGCGAAGGCTTTGACCAGGCCGGTGAGCACTTCCGCCGAAGTCTCGAATAGCGCCTG
>CAZAFS010000306.1:0-4585 GCA_964484165.1 uncultured Opitutaceae bacterium
TCCCTCGACTCCGCTCGGGACCGTGAGCTTGTCGAACGGCTGGATCGCCATCGCCCGCCGACGCGGGCCTCGCGATGACAAGCCAAACAGACCCACCACCCATTTTCCCCCGCCGCCCGCCGTCAGCAGATCCGCGGCAGCTGTTCGCCGCTCAGGCGGTCGAGGATGCGGTCGACGCCGACCAGGCTGCGCAGGGTGACCTCGCCCGCCGGCCCGGCGCGCACCTCGCCGATCCGCGCCGGCGGCCCGCCCGGCGCCGTGCGGGCCAAGACCGCGAGCGCCGCCTCGGTCTGCGCGGCCGGCACCAGCGCGATGAAGCGGCCCTCGTTCGCGACATAAAACGGATCCAATCCGAGAATCTCGCAGGCCCCGCGCACCGGCTCGGACACCGGCACGGCGTCCTCCGCCAGCGCCAGGCCCAGCCCGGCGGTCTCGGCGATTTCGATCACCGCGGTGGCGAGGCCGCCGCGCGTGAGGTCGCGCAGGCAGTGGACCGCCACGCCGGCGGCCAGCAGGGCCTCCACCGCCGGCCAGAGCGCGGCGCAGTCGCTTTCGATGGGCGACTCGAACGCGAGGCCCTCGCGCTGGGCGAGAATGGCCATGCCGTGGCGTCCGATGTCGCCGCTGAGCAGGACCGCGTCGCCCGGGCGCACCGCCGCCGGCCCGATCACCAGGCCGTGCTCGACCCAGCCGATGCCGGCCGTGTTGACAAAGAGGCCGTCGCCCTTGCCGCGCTCGACGACCTTGGTGTCGCCCGTGACGATCTCCACGCCGGCGGCGCGGGCCGCCTCGCCCATCGAGCGCACGACGCGCTCGAGCGTGGCCAAGGGCAAACCTTCCTCGAGCACGAAGGCGGCGCTCAGCCAGCGCGGCCGCGCGCCGCACATCGCGAGGTCGTTGATCGTGCCGTGCACGGCGAGTCGGCCGATGTCGCCGCCGGGAAAGAACAGCGGGCTGACCACGTGCGAATCCGTGCTGAACGCGAGCCGGACGCCGGGCGGCGCGGCCAGCAGGGCGCCGTCGTGGCGCGCGTCGAGCGCCGGGTTGCGAAAGACCGGCGCAAATACGCGGTCGATCAGGTCCTGCGTCAGCCGGCCGCCGCCGCCGTGCGCCAGCTGGATCTCCGCCTGGCCGGCCAGCGGGACCGGGCAGCTGAAGTTCGCGGGATTGGGGTCGGATGCCGCCACAGGCCCAGACTAGCCAGCCCACCGGGACTGACAAGCCGCCAGCCGACTTTCGGCCGCCAGCGCCCGCGCCGGTGAATCCGCACGGTTGACCGCGGGGCGGTCGCCCCCGATGCTGAACGCCATGCTGAGTCTGGCCAAGACCACCGGCTATGCGATTGAGGCGATGTCGCATCTGGAGCCGCCCGGCGGCCGGCCGGCCAGGCTCCGTGACATCGCCCGGCGGGCGCACGTGCCCTATGCCTATCTCGCCAAGCGCATGCCCGGGTTGGTGGCGGCCGGATTGGTGCGGAGCGAGCGGGGCAAACGCGGCGGAGTGCTGCTGGCCCGGCTGCCGGAAGAAATCACGCTGCTGCAGATCAGCGAAGCCGTGGAGGCGCGCCAGTGGCTCGGGTGCTGCCTGCTCGGGCTCGTCACCTGCAGCGACGAACGCGCCTGCCCCGTGCATCAATTCTGGAAGGGCGCCCGCGGGCAGATCGAATCCACCCTGCGCGGCACGACGCTCGCGGATGTGATCGCCCACGAACGGCGCATGGAGCGCCGCCGCGCGGCGCGCTGACGCCGCCAGCGGCCTTGGGCCGGTGATGAGACCACCGCGGCGATCAGGCGCAAACCGGCCGCGGGGCGGCGCGCGCCTCAGAGGCCGAAGAGCAGGATCACGCAGCCAGTCGTCAGAATGGTGGTCCCGGCCAGCGCGTGGCTGAAACGCTCGATCCGGCCCAGGGGCAACAGGCTCACGCCGTACACGCTGAGCAACACCACCCCGACCATGGTGGCAATCGTGATGGCCCCGAACACCACGATCACGAGCGACACGCCCAGCCAGTTGCTGGTGGCGGCCGGATACATGACCAGCGGAATCATCGGCTCGCACGGCCCCAGGACAAAGATCGTGAACAAAACCCAGGGAGTCAGCGAGACCCGCCCGGCCGCGTCGTGCACATGAGCGTGGTCGTGGTCGTGCGCATGGGCATGGACATGGTGTTGGCCGTTGGCATGCGCATGCTCGTGGGTATGGACCTGCGAGCGCCAGGCCCGGCGCAAACCCCAGGCCGCATAGACCGCGCCGAAGACGATCAACGCCCAAGCGGCGAGGTTGCCCCGGAACGACTCGATCCGCGCGATCTTCTGCAAGCCGAGCCCGCAGGCCACCCCGACCAAGCCCAGCGCCGCGGCGCCACCGACATGGCCCAACCCGCAGGCGAGGGTAACCCAAGCGGTGCGCCCGACCGACCACCGCCGCGCCCGCGCCATGACCACAAACGGCACATAGTGGTCCGGCCCCAGCAGCGTGTGCAGCAACGCCACGGCCGCCGAATTGATGCAGAGCAGGACGAGTCCGGAGTTCATGGGACGAAACGGGGCCGAAGTTGATCGAGCCCGCGGCCGGATGGCAATGCGGTTTGGGCCATCCCCGGTGGCTTCACGGCGGGCCCACCAACGCGCGCACCCTCCCGATCACCTCGGGCAGGGCCGCGGCCACCGGCGCGGAGAGCTCGAGCGTCATGGGTTTCAACTCGGCGACGGACACCGTGATGACGTCGATCTCCGGCAACGGGCCGAGGAGCGACGCGGCGGTGATCAAATCGCGCAACCCGATGTCGTGCGCGCCGAGGGCCGGGGGAAAGTCGGCGGCGAGCCGCGCGCGAAATTGGGCGACCGTGCCCGGCGGCGCCCCGTCGCGGGTCGCATCGATGAGAATGACGCGCGCATGGCGGCGCAGCAGATCGAGGAGCTGAAATCCCCCGGTGCCCCCGTCCACGAGATGGACGTGGGCCGGCCACGTCTCCTTCTCCAAAGCGCGGACGGCGTGCACCCCCACCCCCTCGTCACCAACGAGCAGGTTGCCCACGCCCAACACCAAGACCTCCGCCGGCGGCGGCGCTGATGCGCCCGGAGCAGCGGATCCGCCCGCATGAAGGGAGGCGACCATGCGGCGTCAACGGGGCGGGGACTTGGCGTCCCGGGGCGGCTTGCGGGAGAGAGGAAACCAGGACCGGCCGTTGCCATGCAGCGTGTCGGGATGCACAAACTTCCAGCCTCCGACCATCGACGACATCACCCCCTGCCCCTCGACATAGTCGTGGTAGAACACCAGGTAGACGTGGACGATCGTAAAGATCACGAAGAACCACATGGCCATATAGTGCCACTGCCGCAGTTGGAAGTCGCCGCCAAACAGCGGCACCGCCCACTTGAAGAGCTGGGGAAACCACGCCTGGCTCATCGAGGCATACATCGCGAAGCCACTGACGACTTGGAAAAGGAAGACCAGGAACATCGCGAAGTAGGTGAAGTACGCGAGGGCGTTGTGGCCGACAGCATGGATGGTTTTGTTCGTCGCCTGCAGGATGTCGACGCGGAGCACCTCACGCACCTGCCGGAATTGCGTGCGCCGCAGGGGCAGGAAGTTCCGCCAGTCCGAATACTGGTTGCCGACGAAGCCCCAGTAGATGCGGAAGGCGAAGTTGAAAACGAACACGTAGGCCGTGACGAAGTGGATGAAGCGGTTGATCCCGAACCAATAGCTGAACGAGGCCTCGCTCACGCTCGCGAACGCCGGCGGATGGGCGATGAGCAGGCCGGTGACGATGAGCACGAGGACGCAAAGGGCGTTCAGCCAGTGGTAAAAGCGCACCGGCAGTTCCCACACGTAGACGCGATTAAACACCGGCGCCGACGCCGCGGGGGCCGGGGCGGCCGGAGTTGCGTGAGGAGTCATGGTGATGCCTCCTTTCAGAGCCCTGGCGCGGTGGAAGCCGCGCCGAGCTTGCCGCCCTGGTCGTCGTAGAGATGGACGGCACAGGCGAGGCACGGATCGAATGAATGGATCGTGCGCAGGATCTCGAGCGGCTGCGCGGGATCATGCACCGGCGTGCCGACCAGCGCAGCCTCGTACGGCGAGCGCTGCCCCGCGCCGTCGCGGGGCGAAGCGTTCCAGGTGGTCGGCACGACGAGCTGATAGTTTTCGATCATTTTGTCCTTGATGACGATCCAGTGCGCGAGCGCGCCGCGCGGCGCCTCGGAGGCACCCACGCCGCGGGCCTGCGCCGGCCAGGTGGCCGGCTCCCACTTCTCCTTGGTGAAGGTCCGCGAGTCGCCGTTGCGGATGTTGGTCAGGAGCTGGTCGTAGAATTCCTTGGCCCAACGGGCGATCAGGCGGGTCTCGATGCCGCGGGCGGCCGTGCGGCCGAGGGTGGAGAAGAGCACAGAGGCCGGCGCCTTCAGCGCCGAGAGCACCTCGGTCACCGCCTCCTTGATCTCCGGGTTGCCGCTGGCAAAGCCCACCAGCATGCGCGCGAGGGGGCCGACTTCCATGGCGTGGCCCTGCCAGCGCGGCGTCTTGAGCCAGGAATACTTCCCCTCGACGTTCAGGTTGTCGTACGGCGGCTTGGGGCCGG
>CAZAFS010000307.1:0-4578 GCA_964484165.1 uncultured Opitutaceae bacterium
TGCACCCTGGCGTTTTTTGTCCCGCCGGTGAGCGCCCGGCTGAAGTCCGGGGTCGGGGATTCGGCGACGTGGCGCGGCGGGCGCGACGGACCTCTGGCAACGCCCGGCGGAAATTGCACCCGCCTGCGGCGGGATCGCGGTTTCACGGTAAATCGTTTTAATGCATTAAATCCGCGAAAAAGATGGCCGGCGGCCAATCTGGGAATTGAAAGTGGCCCGCCGTTGGCCCTCCATGGTCCCCAGTCCAGTTCCTGACGAGAGCGTCGTCCAGCCTCTCGTACCCCTTTGTGGCCCCGCCCCTGAGCGTTTCCCCGTTTTGGGGCCGGGCCACTTAACCCAGACTCCAACTAACGTATGAACAGCGACGTCGGGCTCAAAGCCCAAACCATCCGTATTGCGCGGGCGGGAGTCACTAGTGCTCTTGCCCTGTTGAGTTTCATGGTTGCACCGAGACTGCTCGGCCAGACTGCTCCGGCGCCCGCGGCGGCGCCGGGGACCAGCGACCAGACCTCGGAAGAAGTGGTGAAGCTGAGCCCGTTCGTGGTGGAGACCACCGAGGGCACCGGCTACCGGGCCCAGTCGACCCTGGCGGGCACCCGCGTCCGGACCGACCTCAAGGACGTGGCGTCCTCGATCAGCGTGGTGACCGCCGACTTCCTCCGCGACATCGGGGCCACCAACAACCAGACGTTGCTGCAATACACGACCAACACGGAGGTCGGCGGCATCTACGGCAACTATGGCGGCATTGGCAGCACCTACATCAACGGCGCGAGCGAGAGCAGCAATTTCCTCAAACCGAACGGGAACACGCGCGTCCGCGGCCTCGATTCCGCCGATAACACCCGCGACTATTTCCTGACGGACATCCCGTGGGATGCCTACAACGTCGGCCGCGTGGACCTGCAGCGCGGACCCAACTCGATCCTGTTCGGCATCGGCAGTCCGGCGGGCATCGTCAACACCAGCGTCAACACCGCGGAGTACAAGAATCAGGGCAAGTTTGAGAACCGCGTTGGCAGCTTCGGCACCCTGCGCAATGTGCTCGATATCAACCGCGTGTTGCTCCAGGACGAATTGGCCTTTCGCGTGTCGGTGCTGGACGATGACACCAAATACCGCCAGAAGCCCGCATTCAACCAGGACCGGCGCGGCTTTGGGGCGTTGCGCTGGGATCCGAAGATCTTCGAGCGCTGGGACAGCACGGCGCATACGACCTTCCGTGCTAACTACGAGTACGGCGACGTGAAAGCCAATCGTCCGCGCGTTCTCCCGCCCGAGGACCGTATCTCGCCGTTCTTCGACAGCAGCGCCGGTGGAATCAACAAGACGGCCTATGATCCCTATTACGTCTGGGCGGCGGGGCTGATCGGGTATTCGTCTGCTAACACGGACGGCGGTCAATCACGCCTGTCGAAGCAGTTCTGGAGCGTCCAATATCCGGGGCCCGGCATTCAGATGACGAACAACCCCGTGTTCTTCTATGACAGTGCCGCCACCGGAACACCCACCTCGGCGCGCGAGGGTCTCACCGCGGGATACTGGGGGATTTCGAGCACCGGCACCCGGGACGGACAGATCAGCGGAATTCCGTATGGCAGCCCAGTCGGCATTGCCGGCTACAGCGAGTTTGCCACCAACGTGAACAACACGTACTCGAGCCAGTTTCCCGGCGCCTCCTCCGGTTTCTACAAGAACCGGTCAATGACCGACACCTCGATCTTCGATTTCTACAACAACCTGATCGACGGCCCGAACAAGAAGGAGTGGAACGGCTGGAATGCCTTCAACCTCGCCCTTGACCAGACCTTCCTCAACAACCGCATCGGCGTCCAATTAGTCTATGACCGGCAGCGCTACCATGACGGCCAGGAGAGGAATCTGAACAATCCCTACATCACCGTCGACATCGACGCGAATACGATGCTGAACCCCTGGTCGTTCACCCCGAACCAGGTCATCGCATTCAATGGCAGCAGCTACGTGAAATCCAACGGCCAGGTTGAGCCCGCGACGACCTATTCGACGGTCAATTTCACGCGGACGGCCGACAACCCGACGCCGGGAACCAACCCGAACGCCGGTCGCGCGTTTGTCGGCTCCGGCTTGAATAACGGGGGCAACAGCTCGAACAACACCGACCGCGAGAACCTTCGGGCGACGGTGACCGGCGAGCTTCGCTTCGACGACTTCATGCGGAAATCGACGCTCACCGACATCCTCGGCCGCCATGTGATCACCGGTCTGTATACGCATGAAACCTATGACCTGGATCACCGCGAGTGGGTCCGTTACGGTGTGACGGGTGCCTGGTCCGACGCGATCGGCACCGGTGGCGGCGGCCAGGAAGGGTACGGAACCGGCACGGGCGGGCTGATTGGCGGCGACCGGGTCTTGGACTGGGTCACCTATCTCAGCGCCCCCTTGTGGGATAAGAGCTCCGCCTCGGGTCTGCACCTTCCCGCGATTGACACCGTCCAGTCGCCCTCCGGCACGGCCAATATTCAGTACTACGACTCGCATTGGAAGTGGCCGACGACTCCGACTGCTCCGGGTTACGTGAATCCCGGCGACGCGTGGGCCAACCCGACCGTGGTCAATCCGGGCAACTCGACCGCTTCGACCCAATCGGAGAACCCGGCCAACTATGTCGGCTGGCGGACCGGCAGCTTCCCGATCCTGAATGCGGATCAGGGCGACCTCGACAGCCTCTACACCGGCGGCGCCAAGATCCGCAAGGTGACCGAATCGCAGGCGGGGACCTGGCAGGCCTATTTCTGGGATGACACCCTCGTCGGCACGTTCGGCTGGCGCCATGACAAACAGCAACAGGTTGCCGGGACTCCCACGATCGGCCCCAACGGCGCGGCGGGCATGAACTATGATCTGAATTACGACAACCAGATTTCCTCGACCGGCAATAGCGTCAGCTGGGGTGTCGTGCTGCACACGCCCAAATTCCTGCGCGAGAAGCTGCCGTTGGGCACGGATATCGCCCTGACGTACAGCTACGGCAAGAACATGCGGGTGGAGAACCGTTATGGGTTCGCCGGCGAGACCCTGCCGAACGCCAAGGGTATGACCCGCGACTATGGCGTGGTCATCAGCACCCTCAACGACAAGGTCCAACTGAAGGCCACGATTTATGATACCAAGGTGTACGACGCCAACCTCTCCAGCGTCACCACCGAGGTTTCCACGCTGGGCTCCAACACCTACTACCTCTACCTGCTCGAAGCCTGGGGCACCGCCAGTGCCATGTCCGATCTTGCCGGCTTGCACGGCGAGCCAACCTACGGAGGCTGGGATTGGTACTGGGATTTTGCGAACATCGACGCCGGCTGGCCGGGTGGCGATCTGTTGAATCCCGCTTCGGCGGCATTCAATAGCAGTCCCTCGACCGTTTTGGAAAAGGCGGCGATCGCCTCGTGGCAGGCCCAGATGCAGCCGCAGTCGTGGTATAATGCGTATGGCTTCCACGTCGATGTGGCCAAGGTCAAGGCCGGCGACTATATGCACGCTCTCAACAACGGGGCGTGGACGCCGTCCAGCGGCATCGGGGCCTTGCAGGCCGATGGCAAGGGCCGCATCAATGGCTCCTACCCGACCGGCACGGTCGATAACGAGTCCAAGGGCGTCGAGTTTGAACTGTATGCCCAGCCGACCAAGAACTGGAGCATCACCGCCAACGCTTCCAAGCAAAAGGCGCAGGAGATTTCATTGGGTGCCCCGCTGGTGGCCTTCATCGAGGCCCAGCACACCAAGTTCCTGTCCCCGGCGGGCGACCTCCGGTTGTGGTGGGGCGGCGACAACAACTTGCGCACCTATTACAACAACAACATCTGGGCACCCTATGTGTTCCAGAAGGCGTCGGCCGGCCGGATGGTTCCGGAAATGTCCCCGTGGCGGGCCAACCTCGTCACCAACTATTCGTTCGACCACGGCATCGCCAAGGGCGTGAATGTCGGGTTGGCCTACCGCTGGGAGCAGGGCAAGATCCTCGGTTACGGGCTCAACACGGCCGGGGATAATCTGGATGTGAACAAGGCCTACTGGGGCAATAGCGAGTACTGGGTCGACGTCTGGGCCGGCTACAGTCGGAAGCTCTCCAGCAAGGTCGAGTGGCGCATCCAGCTGAACCTGCACAATGTCAACTCGCGGCCGCACCTGACTACCCTCACGGTGCAGCCCAACGGGACTCCCGCGCAGTTCCGGATCGAGGAGGGGCAGACGTGGGAGTTGACCAACACGTTATCGTTCTGATCTAGACATCGGACGCCGCGGCGGTCGGAGGTCCGGCCGCCGCAGGACAGTTTCCGCGGTGCCAGGAGTTTCCTCCTGGCACCTTTTTTTGAGCCTTGCTGACCACCGCCGCCAAAAACATCATGACCGCGAAGATGCAGACACGGCTGCGTGCCTCGATTTGGGCCCGCGTGGCCCTTGGCGGTCTGGTGGGCGCGATGCTTGCCGCCGGCTGCCGGAGGGCGGAAGTGCCGTTGCCCACGCTCACCGCCCAGGTAAAACCGGTGGACGATACCGCGCTGTTCCGGGCGCAGCAGGTGGGCGCCCCCATCGACG
>CAZAFS010000308.1:0-4577 GCA_964484165.1 uncultured Opitutaceae bacterium
TCATCCCGGCCAACGTCAACCACCCCGAACTGGAGCCGATGATCATCGGGCGCAACTTCCTCGTGAAGATCAACGCCAACCTCGGCAACAGCGCCGTCGCCTCCTCCATCGAGGAGGAGGTGGAAAAGATGCGCTGGGCCATCCGCTGGGGCGCCGACACGGTCATGGACCTTTCCACGGGCCGGAACATCCACGAGACCCGCGAGTGGATCATCCGCAACGCGCCCGTGCCCATCGGCACCGTGCCGATCTACCAGGCGCTGGAAAAGGTCGGCGGCCGGGCGGAGGAACTGACCTGGGACATTTTTCGGGACACGCTCATCGAGCAAGGCGAGCAGGGCGTGGATTACTTCACCATCCACGCCGGGGTGCGCCTGCGGTACATCCCGCTGACGGCGCGCCGCATGACCGGCATCGTCTCCCGCGGCGGCTCGATCCTGGCCAAGTGGTGCCTGGCCCACCACGAGGAGAACTTCCTCTACACGCATTGGGACGACATCTGCGAAATCATGGCCGCCTACGACGTGTCGTTCTCCATCGGCGACGGCCTGCGGCCCGGCTCGATCGCCGACGCCAACGACGAGGCCCAGTTCGCCGAGCTCAAGACGCAGGGCGAACTGACGAAGCGCGCGTGGGCGCACGGCGTGCAGGTGATGAACGAGGGCCCCGGCCACATCCCGATGCACCTGATCCAGGAAAACATGACGAAGCAGCTGGAGTGGTGCGACGAGGCTCCGTTCTACACGCTCGGTCCGCTCACCACCGACGTTGCGCCCGGCTACGATCACATCACCTCCGCCATCGGCGCCGCGATGATCGGCTGGTACGGGTGCGCCCTGCTCTGCTACGTCACGCCCAAGGAACACCTCGGCCTGCCGGACAAGGACGACGTGCGGGCCGGCGTCATCGCCTACAAGATCGCCGCGCACGCCGCCGACCTCGCCAAGGGGCACCCCGCCGCCCAGTACCGCGACAACGCGCTGAGCAAGGCGCGCTTCGAGTTCCGCTGGGAGGACCAATTCAACCTCTCCCTCGATCCCGAGCTGGCGCGCTCGTTCCACGACGAGACCCTGCCGCAGGAGGGCGCGAAGACCGCGCATTTCTGCTCCATGTGCGGCCCGCAGTTCTGCGCGATGAAGATCACCGAGGAGGTCCGCCGGTACGCCGCCGGGAAGGGTCTGGAAGAGGAAGCCGCGCTCGCCGCCGGCATGGCGGAGAAATCCCGGGAGTTCGTCGCCCAAGGCGCCGAGGTCTACCGTCCGCACTAACCGGCCGCCGCTTGGCGGGATCCGCTCCCCGCCGCGCCCAAATCATGAGGGCCGCCCCTTGTGGAGGCGGCCCTGCATGACCTAACACCAAGCAAACCGTAAGAACTACAACAATGGTCGTTACTCAACGACTCTTGTTTCATGGGAGATAGACGCGGCCCGGCTGAAATCGTTGAAAAAATGTTTTGTCAATTCCGGGTGAACAACCCTCGCGCCGGGTCGGCCGCACTCCATTCCACTCTTCGTCCAAATCCGCGCAAGCCGTTCTAGGTAAACAACTCCGATGGCATAACGACCGGGGCTGAAGGCGTGGGGATCGACCCGTCCGACCGCTGGCGGGGCTTGCTCTTGAGCGGATAGCGGAAAGTTTCGCCCTGATAGTTTTTGAACACGACCTCGTCATCGGTGATGCGTTCGATGTATTCGGGATTGATCGGCACCTTGCCGCCGCCGCCGGGCGCATCGATGACATACTGCGGCACCGCGTAGCCAGTGGTGTGCCCGCGAAGGGCGCGGATGATCTCGATGCCCCGGCGCACGTCGACCTTGAAGTGCGAACCGCCGGTGATCAGATCCATCTGGTAAAGGTAGTACGGGCGCACGCGCATCCGCAGCAGGCGGTGGACCAGCGCCTTCATCACCTCGGGATCGTCGTTCACCCCGCGCAGCAGCACGCTCTGGTTGCCAAGCGGCACGCCCGCAAACGCCAGGCGGTCGCAGGCCTCCTTCAGCTCCAGCGTGCATTCCCGCGGATGATTGACGTGGATGCTCATCCACACCGGTCCGTGTTTTTTGAACACCTCGCACAGTTCCGGGGTGATCCGCTGGGGCAGGAACGCCGGGATGCGCGAGCCGATGCGAATGAACTCGACATGTTTGATCGCGCGCAGCCGGCCCAACAGGTGGTCGAGTTTGCGGTCGGACAGCAGCAGCGGATCGCCGCCGCTCAGCAGCACGTCGCGCACCTCGGGATGCGCCTCGATGTAGCGGAGCCCGCGCTCGTATTCGGGATGGAAATTGTAGTCCTGCGCGTTGCTGACCAGCCGGCTGCGCGTGCAGTAACGGCAGTAGGCGGCGCAACGATCGGTCACGAGGAAGAGCACGCGGTCCGGATAGCGGTGCACCAGCCCCGGCACGGGCGAGTACGCGTCCTCGCCGAGCGAGTCGAGCCGCTCCTCCTCCGATACGATCATCTCCTCGCCCCGCGGAATGACCTGCCGGCGGATCGGGCAGTCGGGATCGCGGCGGTCGATGAGATTGAAAAAATAGGGGGTGATCGCCAGCGCCAGCTTGTTGTTGGCCCACGCGCAGCCCGCCTTTTCCTCCGGCGTCAGCGTCATGTATTGCTCGAGCTGCGCCGCGCTGGTGATGCGGTTCTTCAGCTGCCAGTTCCAGTCGCGCCAGTCGGATTCCGGCACGTGCTGCCAGAGTCCCTGGCCTTCGAACCAGGCGGAGCGATCTTCGAGATAAGGCATGGCGATCGGCAAAGTAATAAGCCACCTAACCAATCTGTCAAATGACCGGGGGGGCCGACCCCGGCACACCTGGGCCCCCCCGCGACCGGCCCACCGGCAGGGTTCAGGGCGAGAATATGCCCCAGTGGAACTGCTGGTCGCAGGCGAGCAGGTAGATCATCGCCACATAGATCCACGCCGCGGCCAGGACGAGGTTGGCCAGCAGGTCGCGCCTGCCGGATGGGTTTCCCGACTCGGGTTGGCTTGCGCTCATGGCGGATACATCCTTGTGCGGGTTTTTGTTTTGCGCAAGCCCCGGCCTCAGCCGGCGGCCGGCGGCGCAGCCGGCTCCAGCACCCGGATGGGCACGATGGCGCAGGGCAGACCGCGCAGGAACAGCCGGCGCTGCAGCGCGAACGCCGTGTAGTTGTGCAGCCAGCGCGTGAAGATGGTTTCACGTTCGAACACCAGCTGTCCGCTGAAAAACACCACGTTGGAAAACCGCGCGGTCAGGTCGGGCACCAGTTTGCCCAGTTCGTCCAGCACCTCGTGGCCGACGGCGGTCACCGCCTCGGCCGCGCCCCCGCGCGCCTGCACGAAGCTGACGTAGCGCTCGCCCTCCCGTTTCACATGGGCGCGCAGCCGTTCGACCTCATCCGCTCCCTTGAAATTGCCCGCGTCGAGCACGCCGATCTGGACAAACACCATGCGGTGAAATCCGCCGCCAAACAGGCGGACGGCGCCCAGCAGGGTGTGCAGGCCGAGGCCGTTGAACCCGTTGACCAGGATGATCGCCGTGCGGTCCGAGGTCGGGGCGAAATCGCGCGATCCGGGCGGCGGCGGCAGTTCGGCCGCCTCCACAATGGTGTCCAGACTCTCGAGCTGCTGGCGCACGCCGTCGTAGTGGCGGCGCACGACAAACGCCACGGCCACCAGTGCCGCGGTCATGAGCAACGTCACCCAGCCGCCGCCGTGAAACTTCAGCACCACCAAGGTCACCAGGATGAAACTGGTGAGACAGAGACCCACGGCGTTGACGGCCAGCCGCCACCGCCACGCGGCTTTTTCGTGCCGCACCAACCACCAGTGGCGCACCATGCCGAGCTGCGAGAGGCTGAACGTGATGAACACGTTGATGCTGTACAGCACCACCAGCAGATCCACCGCGCCGCGGGTGAGCAGCACCACCACCAAGGCCGCGCTACCCATGATCAGCACGCCGTTGAGCGTGACGAAGCGGTCGCTCAGCGCGGTGAAGCGCGAGGGCATCCAGCGGTCGAGCGCCATGTTGGCCAGCACCCGCGGGCCATCCAAAAAGCCCGTCTGCGCGGCGACAAACAGGATGGCGGCCGCACTGATGAGCGCGACTTTCACGAATCCACCGCCGAGCCAGGCCGGCCAGCCCACGGTGAGCCGCCCGAGCAGCACCGCGTTGAGGGTCTTGCCCGCGACGGGATGGGCGCCGAGCAGCACGTAGGCCACCAGGAGTCCGGCGACCATGCCGCCGAGCGAGATGGCCATGAGCAGCATGGTGCGCCGGCCCGTCCGCACCCGCGGTTCGCGCAGGATCGGCAGCCCGTTGCTCACGGCCTCGATGCCGGTGTAGGTGCCCGCGCCCATGCTGTAGGCGCGCAGCAGCAGCGCCACCACGCCCAGCGTGCCGATCTCCGCTGACGCGCCGTGTACCGCCCTGGCCGTGTCGCCGGCCAGCGTGGCCAGGGCGGCGGCGTGCGTGCCGAACGCGTAGAACACGGCGAAGACGTGGGTGCACACGAATAGGAAGAATACGGGCAGCAGGAACAACACCGACTCGCGCACGCCGCGCAGGTTGAGCAGCGTGAGCACCAGGATGCCG
>CAZAFS010000309.1:0-4548 GCA_964484165.1 uncultured Opitutaceae bacterium
TGGCCTCGCCGCGATCTATGGCTGGGAGGCACGCGGTTGCTCCCTCGATTCCTGGGCTGGCTGGGGGAAGGGTTTGATCTTCAAGGCCGCGTCCGTCTGCGCCGCCATCCCCTGGGCCGGCCCGGCGAATACGTCCGGCGGCGGCAAGGACGAAGCGGCGGCCGGGTCGCGCGGGCGCTGACGCATATCCGGGTTTCTAAGGAAAGAGGGCGAAGTCGGGCGATATTAATCGACGGGCGCGGGGTCCGGACGCGATTTGCCGCCGGCGCCGGCGCGGCAGCAGGTCGCCCGAGGGTCGGGCTCCGCCCTCCGAGGCCGGAGGGTGGAATCGCAGTTGCGATACCCCATCCGGCCCGTACGCTTTCGGCCGGTTTGGAATCGAAGCCGCTCCGACTAGAGGTCTTGAATCGTTGGCTGCTCGCGATCGGATGTTTCGCGCTGCTGGTCTATTTTTTCAGCCCCCCCTGGGCTGCGTTCCGGGCCTGGTCGCGGGCGCCCGAGCTGGGAGGGCTGCTGGAACTCCGGCGGGGCGCGAATGTATTGCTGCAAACGGAACATCCGGGCAGGCCGATTCAGGACCCGCTGCACGGCGCCATTCAATGGCGGCTGCTTTTTCCCGTCATCGGCCATCTGTTCCACCTGCCGCCGGCGGTGTTGTTCGGGCTGGCCGACCTCGGGTGCGTGCTCGTCCTGGGCTTCGTCATCACGGTGCTGCGCCGGAGGGGCGTGGGGTGGTTTGAAGCCGGCCTGGCGGCGGCCATCCTCGGGGCGGGTTCGTGGTACTTCGCCTCGGTGCGTTGGCTCGGTTACTACGACTCCTGGCTGGTGCTGGGCTTGCTCTTCGTCGCTTTCGCGCGGACGCGCTGGCCGGTGTGGCTGGCCTGCCTGTGGGCGCCCTGGATTGACGAGCGGTTCGTGATCGCGGCGCCGCTGGCGCTGTTGTGCCGTTATCTGCTGCGCTCGCGGAGCGCTCAACCCCTGACGCCCGGAACGTTTTGGAAACAGGAACTCGCCCTTCCGTCGGGACTGATCGCGGCGTATGTGGCGGTCCGGCTGGGGTTTCTCTCCCGGCAGGCGGTGCCCAACGCGACGATCACGGGCTACCTGGGCGGCCTGCACGTCCGGGGCACGCCAGGGACGCGGGTGCTCTTCGGCGTGTGGGAGGGGCTGCGCGTGGCGTGGTTCTTTGTGGGCGCGGCGGTGGTGCTGCTCCGGCGAAACCGGGGGCAGGCCGTGGCGCTCGGAACCACCGTTCTGGCCATCGTGCTGGTGGGCTTGGGCACGGCGCAGGATTTCAGCCGCTCGATGATGTTCATCCTGCCGGCGGCCCTCTGCGGGGTGCTGCTGGCCTTTGAGGCGGCGCCCCGGTGGCTGCCCCTGGCGTTGCGGGCCGGTGCCGGCGCCGCCGTGCTGCTGCCGGCGAATCTCGTGATGAACGACGCGGTGAATCCGGTATGGGGGCTTTATTCCGAGTTCGCGGCGTTGCGGAGCCCGCCGCCGGCGCTCATGTCCGAGCGCTACGAATTGCGCGGCATCCAGGGAATGGAGGCAGGCACCTACGCCCAGGCGGAGACCGATCTTTCGCTGGCGATAAAACTGGCGGACAACCCGGCGAATCCCTGCCGGCAGCGCGGCCTGCTGTATGCGAGCGAGGGCCGTTGGGCGGAGGCCCGCCGGGACTTCGACACCATGGTGAAGTATGACGCCCGGAACGCCGATGCCTGGTTTCTCCGGGCGGAGGCGGAGCTGGCCCTGAGCGATGCCGCGGCGGCCCAGGCGGACATGCAGCGGGCGCTGACGCTGGCGCCGGAGCACTGGTCCAGCCGGCCGGATGTCGTGCGATTCATGGGCCGCCTGATTCCGCGACGGGACCCATAGCGACGGACGGGGCCCGGCGGAAGCTGAGGGCGGGGCCCCGGGGAAAAAATCACCGCCATCCGGGCGGATGGCGGTGAAGGTCAAGTCGGCCGGCGGATGCCGGCGTTTCCGTCGCGGTCGCTACAAATCAAAGGTCGCGCTCAGGATGAACTGTCGCGGATCAACGATGCGATACGTGTTGATCGTGCCATCCGGGTAGGCCCCGACGGGCTGGAGGCGGCCGCCTTCCGTGAGGTTGCGCACATTCAGTTGGAACGAGGCGGGAATCTTGTCGCCAAACAGTCTGGTCTTGTAGCCCACGACCAAGTCCACATAGGTGTGCGCCTTGTCATAGATCGGCTTCTTGACATTCAAGTCGGTGATCGTGGCCGGGAGAGACTGCACGCCCCAAAAGCCGATCGCGCCCGGTGCTTCCCAGCGCACGGCGCCGCCGACATTGAAGTTCTTCAGGATGCTCTGGTCGGTGAGCCCGGCCAGACGGTAGTTGGTGGACACCCGGATATTGTAGCGCCGGGTCTGGGGATTCGCCTGCCCCTCGAGCTGTTTGATGACGGAATACGGCGTTTGCACGAACGCGATGAAGTTTGCCTGCGCGCTTTGCGAGCCGCCGTAGTTGTGAATCCACCAGAGATGATTTGGATTACCCCTGACCCCCGTAACCACATCAACATCGTTGGCCGCGGAGTTATTTCCGGAAGCCGTCCAATTCTGCTGCCAGGCCGGATCTGGGAGCGTGGTCCAGACCGCCATGCGTTGGTCGATCCACGTCTGCAGGGTGCTGGACACGTTCTTGATGTAGGACTGCGTGTCCGTGAAGTTGCACGACACGGTCCAGTACTTGGTCGGGTTGAGGTTGAGCTCCACTTCCGTGCCCTTGGCGGCGATATCATTGGTCGCGGCGATGGGCGGCTGGGGATTGATCAGGGCGTTGATCGTGGCCGCGGAAAGGCCGGACTGCCGGGAGAACTCATCGAAGACCTGCTGATCGGTCGCCGTCGGATTGAGCGTTTTAATCCAGCCGAACTGGTTATTGTTGGGTCCGAAGGTCGCCGTGGTGCCGCCCGCGACGTTCTGGAGCACGAACCGCGCCGGAGTCGCCCCCTGAAGCAGCATGTCGGTGCGGATCACGCGCTGGGCGGTCGTGTTGGCGTCGCCGTTGCGGATATCCTTCTGCACCGTTTCATAGTGATTGATCCGGAGGTTGACCTTTCCATCGAGCAGGTCAAATCCCACGCCCCAGCTCTTGTCCACGCCCCTGGGATTCGGCAGGAGTCGCAGGTAGAGATCCTGGGCGGGGGTCGCCGCGATGAAGCTGTCCGCATGGTTGTAAAGCAGCGACATGCCCTTGAGCGCACCGGCGAAGAAACCGCCGACCCCGCCTCTGTCAGCGCGACCCTTGAGGTACGGCCAATTCTGGAAGGGCCGGAGGACAAATTGGATATTGGTGGTCTTGCCGCTGGTATACCCGTAGTCGCCCGCCTGCCATGAGTTGACGAAATTGTAATCAACGCTCATGCCGTCGTCGGCGGCCGTGACGGCTCCGGCCGCGGTTTGATTGCCGAACTTCGAATAAACCCGGTCCTCGCGTCTGCCCAGCGTCACGATGAGGGCGTCGTCGAGGAAGTGGCTTTGCAGCACGGCGCCGACCGTCTTGATGATCTGCTTGGTATTGGCGGAGCCGCCGGTTTTGTCGGCCGCCGTCAGGCCGATCCGGGTGGGTTCGCTGTTCCAGAGGGCGGGCAACGTGCCCTGGGCGGCGCGGCCCCACACAAAGTTGTAGGTGCCGTTGTTGTTAAACTCCTGCGGAGCGTAATCGACGTTGTTGCCCGAATTGTCGCCGACGTAATAGCGGTAAAGGCCGTTGGTGATGCCTTGCACGGTCGGGGTCCCCGCCGGCACGGATTGGTAGCTGCGATAGAGGCCCGGCGTGAGCCAGGTCTTGTTGTCCATCATCGCGTCCCGGAACCGGTATTGCCGGTTGATCTGGTATTTGTATTCGTCGTAGGCGGTGACGTCCTGGATGCCCAGCCATTTCAGCCAGCCCTTCTCCTGCGTGAGATCGAGCCGATAGGCGAGTTGGGCACGGTAGGTGTCCCACTTGGCGGGCAGCCACAAGGTGGCGGGTTTGTCCGAGGCGATGAACGGCCGCAGGAAATACGGGTTGGGCGTGCCGTCGAGCAGCTTTTCGTTGGGATCGACCTCCAGCTGGCCCGACTGGCCCTCGGTGTTGGCGATGCCGAGCAGATTGCGCTGATAGCGCTGCGAATCCTCCCGCATGAATGCCACCTGCCCCACCAGCATCTGGCGGTTGGTGTTGAGAAACTCCTGCTCGACCTGGACGTTGGTGATAATCGTCCGGTCCATGAGCCGGTTGGGGGAGGACAGGTTGACCGACGACCAGTCGTAGATGCTCTTGTCGCTGATCGTCGGCGTGGTGACAAACAGCGGTTGGGAGGTGGGTTTGGCGGCGGTGCCCGTCGCGCCCGCAGTGCCGGTGGTCTGGAGAAAGCGATCCGCCTGGCCGCCGGCAGTCGGACCCCGTACGGTGGTGCCGGGCAAAAGCGCCGACGTATTGTTGAACGCCTGGGGCGCCGAAAAATAGCTGAGCCCATTCTGATCGATGAACATCTGGCTGTGGGAGCCGCCCAGCAACGTGGCGCTGAAATAGTC
>CAZAFS010000310.1:0-4534 GCA_964484165.1 uncultured Opitutaceae bacterium
GTGCATGTAGCAACTGTCTTGGCTTAGGCGGCGAGAGGAGGGGCCTCGCGGAGGAGGCGATTGAGGAAGATGAGGAGTTTGCGGGCAACGGCGATGTAGGCGACCTTGGCGGGGCGGCCGGCCGCGCGCAGGCGTTGGTAGAGGGGCCGGAGATGTTCGTTGTGGCGGGCGGCGACCACGGCGGCCTGGTAGAGGGCGCGGCGGATCGGGGCGCGGCCATGAGCGATGTGGCGTTCGCCGCGGAAGCGTCCGGAGTCGCAGTTGAGCGGGGCGAGGCCGGCGAGCTTGGCGATCTGGCGGCGGTTGCACCGCCCCAGTTCGGCGAGGCCGGCGACGAGCACCCAGGCGGTGCGTTCTCCGACGCCGCACACCAGACAGAGGGTTTGCACGCGGTGCTGCAAGGGCGCCGCTTGGGGGGTGGCGAGGAGGGCGGCGAGCTGGGCCTCGACCCTGGCCAGTTCGCGGCCGAGCGCGCGTTGGCGCCGGGCGCAGAGCCGGGCGGCTGGCGCGCTGAGCAGGGCCGCGCGGTTGGTCCAGGCGCTCTGCTCCTCCACCAGGGCCTGGCGCACGACCAGCAGATCCTGCATCTGCCGCAGCGCGGCGGGGCGCAGCGGCGTCGCGGCGGGCGTGAGGGCGGGGCCGAGGCGTTGCAGCAGGTGGGCGTCGACGGCGTCGGTCTTTTCCAGGCGGCCGAGGCTGCGGGCAAAATCGCGGACCTGGCGGGGATTGAGCACGGAGAGCGGCACCCCCGCGGCGGCGGCCGCGACGTGCAAAGCGTGGTGGTGCCGGCCGGTGGCCTCGCAGAGCAGGTGCACGGACGGTTGGGCGGCACGCAGGGTGGTCAACCAAGCCTGCAACGCCGCGGGCTGGTTGGGAACGTGGGCCGGCACGGTGCCGGCGAGGGCGAGGAAGTCTTGGGCGACATCGACGCCGACGTAGTGGGTTGCGGAGGAGGACATACTCTGCCTTGTTTCTGGCGGGCTCGGCGCTCACGGCCGGCCCCATCAACTGTTCGAGTTATTGCTCCAACAAAGGACCGCGGCGGCTCCTGCTACACCCGAGCTGTCAGCCCCACCAGGGACCAGCACTCCGGGCCGGCGACGAACTCGCCGCGGCCGAGCTGGGCGGGCCTGCAGGCCCGCCCAGCTCATCCCTTTTCTCCCTGCCACCGAACAGACCAAGCAGCAGCGAGGATCGGAACAGCGCTCACCTTAGCACAGATCCAAGCAACAAGGGCCGGCGCTCAGCCTGCCCGCCGTAGCCTTTGGCGAAGGCTGGGCCGCCGGGCCGCCCCGCCTCAGAAAAACGGCCTGCCGACAAGCGGCAGCCCTATATTCGTCTGCATGAGTCCGCCTAAGGAGTCTTGCCCCGTCTTGCCGGGGCAACGCAGCGATTGCCGGGAGCGCGTTCCTGGGCAATACTGGCCGCGCATGATGGTCGATCCGCAGTTGCTGTCGCGCGCCGCCGAGCTCATTCACTCGGCCGAGGGACTTGTGCTCATGGCGGGCCCGGGCATGGTCGCGGGGGCGGGCGGCGCGGAGTTTCCGAACGACGAGGAACTCTGGCGGGCGTACCCACCGCTGGCCAAGCTGGCCATCTCCGCCGCGGACCTGGCCTCCCCCCAGTGGTTCGAGCGCAACCCGGTGCAGGCGTGGGGCTTTTACGGGCGGCGGATCGAGCAGTGCCGGCGCACACCGCCCCACGCGGGCTTCGCCATCCTGCGGCGGTGGATGGCGGAGAAACCGCAGGGCGGTTTTGTGTTCACCTCTTGCGTGGATGGTTGTTTTCAGCGGGGGGAATTCGCCGAGGAACGCATCGTGGAGTGCCGTGGTTCGCTGGAGCATCTGCAGTGCGTCAAGCCCTGCTGCGCCGCCACCTGGCCGGCGCCGGCGGATCCGCTGCTGGCGATCGACCCGGAGACGCTGCGCGCGGGGGGCGAATTGCCACGCTGCGTGCGTTGCGGCGGCCTGGCGCGGCCCAACGTCCTGATGACCGGCGACGAAGCCTGGAGTTCCGGCCGCACTCTGGCCCAGCAGGTGCGGTTCCGCGCCTGGCTGGGTTCACTGGCGCGCGGCAAGTTCGCGGTGATTGAGGCGGGCACGAGCGCCGACGGGGCACCCGTGCGGGAGGCCGCCGAACAACTGGCCGCCGCCGGACGCGTATCGCTCATCCGCCTGGGATCGGACGGCGCGGCGGAGGCGCCGAACGCGATCACGCTGGCCGGCGAGACGCCCGCAGTGCTGGAGGCGCTCGCCGCCGCGATCGCGTGAGGCCTACCGACGCCGGCGTTTGACCCCGAGTTGCGCGACGGAGAAGCGCAGCAGGTTTTCGAGGTATTCGACTTCGGCCGGATCCAGCTTTTCCCGACCCTTCAGCGCCTGCTCCGCGCGCTCGATGGCTTTTTCCGCGGCGTTTTCGTCGATCTGGGCTTCATGCACGGCAAACTCCGCCAGCACCTTGACCCGGTCGCCCTCGATCTGGGCAAAGCCGCGGCCGACGACCAGCCCCTTGGTCTCCGGGCCCTTGGTGACACGCAACTCGCCGTCCGCCACCTGGGTGAGCAGCGGAATATGCCCGGGCAGAATGCCGATCTCGCCCGCGAGCGTCGGAATGACGACCGTGTCGACCGTGTCGCTGTAGACGCGGCTTTCCGGCGTGACGATTTCCAAACTCAAGGGCATTGGAAGCAGGTGGTGGAGGGCCGCTACTTTTTCGTGGCGGCCAGGACGTCCTCGATGGGACCCTTCATGTAGAAGTCGCCCTCGGAGACTTCGTCGAGCTGGCCGTCGAGGATCATCTTGAAGCCGCGGACGGTGTCCTTGACGGAGACGTACTTGCCCGCGAAACCGGTGAACACCTCGGCCACGTGAAAAGGCTGCGAGAGGAATTTCTGGATCTTGCGGGCGCGGTACACGGTGAGCTTGTCCTCGGGGGAGAGTTCGTCGAGGCCCAGGATGGCGATGATGTCCTGCAGGTCCTTGTAGCGCTGGAGCACGCGTTGCAGGCCGCGCGCGACCGCGTAGTGCTCCTCGCCGACCACCTCGGCGGTGAGGGCCTTGGAGGTCGAGACGAGCGGGTCGACCGCCGGGTAGATGCCGAGCTCGGAGATGGCGCGATCGAGCACGATGGTGGAGTCGAGATGCGCGAAGGTGTTGGCCGGGGCCGGGTCGGTGAGGTCGTCGGCCGGCACGTAGATGGCCTGGAAGGAGGTGATGGAGCCCTTCTTCGTGGAGGTGATGCGCTCCTGCAGGGTACCCATCTCGTTGGCGAGGGTCGGCTGGTAGCCCACGGCGGACGGCGAGCGGCCGAGCAACGCGGAGACCTCGGAGCCGGCCTGGGAAAAGCGGAAGATGTTGTCGATGAAAAGCAGGACATCCTGGCTCTTCTCGTCGCGGAAATACTCGGCGACCGAGAGGGCGGAAAGGCCCACGCGCAGGCGGGCGCCCGGCGGCTCGTTCATCTGGCCGTACACCAGCGCGACCCTCGACTTGGCGATGTCCTCCAGGACGATGACCTTCGACTCGCACATATCGCGGTAGAGGTCGTTGCCCTCGCGGGAACGCTCGCCGACCCCGGCGAACACCGAATAGCCGCCGTGCGCCTTGGCGATGTTGGTGATGAGCTCCATGATCACGACGGTCTTGCCGACGCCGGCGCCGCCGAAGGCGCCGACCTTGCCGCCGCGCACGAAGGGGCAGATGAGGTCAATGACCTTGATGCCGGTCTCAAGAATCTTGGAGCTGACGTCCTGGTCGATGAGGGCCGGAGGCGGGCGGTGAATCGGGTAACGTTTCTGGCACGGGATGGGGCCCAGGTTGTCCACGGGGTCGCCCGTGACGTTCATAATCCGGCCCAGCGTTCCCTCTCCGACCGGCACGCTGATGGGCCCGCCCGTGTCGACCACGGGCATGCCGCGGACGAGGCCCTCGGAGGAGGACATGGCGATGGCGCGGACGATTCCCTCGCCCAGGTGTTGCTGGACCTCCAGGGTGAGCTTCTCGGCTTTGCCGACGACGGTGAATTCGACGGTGAGCGCCTGCAGCAGGGAGGGAATGTGATCTTCCAGGAACTGGACATCGACGACAGGACCGATGACTTGGACGATTTTGCCGGTGTTCATGAATCAAAGGGGGGCGAGAAAGGGCAAGGGGGGATCACTGCTGCGTGTATTGCGCGGCGGCGATCTCGAGGATTTCCTGGGTGATAGAGGCCTGGCGGGCCTTGTTTAATTCGAGAGTCAGGTCGTCGATCAGCTTGGAGGCGTTGTCCTTGGCCGTCTTCATCGCGACCATCCGGGCGCTGTGTTCGGACGCCTTGGCGTCAAGCACGTAGTGATAGACCTCACGGTTGACGTAGAGGGGAAGCAGGGCGGTCAACACGGCGGCGGGGCTGGGTTCGAAGAGCATCTCGCGGTCGTCGGGCTTGGCGCCGGAAACGCCGGCGTGACGGCGCAGGTCCTCGATGGCCCCCTTCAAGTTCTGCAGGGGCAGCAGCGGCAGGCGGGCCGGTTCCTGGATCAGTGTGTTGCGGAAAC
>CAZAFS010000311.1:0-4523 GCA_964484165.1 uncultured Opitutaceae bacterium
TCGCCCAGGTCGTGGTAGGGTTCGAACGCGCGGCCGCGCTTGGCGAAATGCAGCCGCAGGAACGTATAGCTGAAGACGAAGATCACGATGGCCAGCACGACCCAGCGCAGCGGCAGGGTTCGCGTCGGCGGGCGGCGGGCAATCATGGCGGGGAGGTATCTATCCGCCCGGCGGGCGGAGGCCGCAAATCAATTTGCTTCCTCCGGCCGGGAAGTTCTCTTACCAACGGGGTTCGCATGAAGCTCTGGAGCCAGTTTTTCATTCCCACGCTCAAGGAGAGCCCGGCCGACGCGGAGATCACCTCGCACAAGCTGCTGCTGCGCGCCGGCCTGGTGCGCAAGCTCAGCGGCGGCCTCTACACCTACCTGCCGCTCGGCCTGCGGGCGCTGCGCAAGATCACCCAGCTGTGCCGCGAGGAGATGGACGCCGCCGGCGCGATCGAACTGTGGCTGCCCCATCTGCACCCGGCGGATTACTGGCGGCAGGGCCCGCGCTGGGCCGCCGCGCGCGAGATCATGTACCGCGCTGACTCTGCTGGCCAGCAGAGCGCCGGTCAGCGGCCGCCGGCCGAGCCCGAGTTCGTGCTCGGCCCCACGCACGAGGAGATCATCACGCCGCTGGTCCGGAGCGAGCTCACCAGCTACCGCGACCTGCCGAAGAATTTCTACCAAATCGCCACCAAGTTCCGGAACGAGATCCGCCCGCGCTACGGCCTGATGCGCGCCCGCGAGTTCGTGATGAAGGACGCCTACTCCTTCGATGCCGACGACGAGGGCGCGACGCGCAGCTACCTCGCCATGAAGCACGCCTACACCCGGTTCTTCGCGCGCTGCGGACTCAAGACCATCTCGGTCGAAGCCGACACCGGCGTGATGGGCGGCAGCTTCTCGGACGAATTCATGGTGCCGGCCGAGGTGGGCGACGACGATGTTTTCTACGGCGAAGCCGGCGGCTATGCGGCCAATCGCCAGAAGGCCACGAGCGCCCTGGTGCCGGCGGGCCTGGCGGACGCCCCGCCCGCGGGGGCGCTGGAGGAGTTCCCCACGCCCGGCGTGGTCACGATCGCGGCGCTCGAGGCGCCGCCCTACGGCGTGCCCGCCGCGCGGCAGTTCAAGACGCTCCTCTACGTCGGCGACGGCAAGCTGTTCGCCGTCATCCTCCGCGGCGAGGACGAGCTGGAGGAGGCCAAGCTGGGCGCGCTCGGCTTCAGCCTGTGGCGCCCGGCCACGCCGGAGGAGATCAAACCGGTCATGGGCGCGGCGCCCGGCAGCCTGGGCGCCGTGCGGGGGACGATCAAAGACCCCGGCGCGCTCGCCGGCATCTTCGCCGACCACGCGATCCGGCTGATCGGCAACGGTGTCACTGGCGCGAACAAGGACGGTATTCACCTGCGCCACGTCAACGTCGCGCGCGACCTGGCCATCACGAAATTCGGCGACTTCCGCACCGTGCGCGTGGGCGAGCCGTGCCCGAAGTCCGGGGTGCCGCTGCAGCTCTGCCGGGCGATCGAGGTCGGCCACGTCTTCAAACTCGGCACCAAGTACAGCGAGAAATACGGCGCGAGCTACACCGACGACCAGAAGCAAAGCCGGCTCATGATCATGGGCTGCTATGGCATCGGCATCAGCCGCACGCTGCAGGCCGTGGTGGAGCAATGCCACGACGCCGACGGCATCATCTGGCCGTGGAACCCGGCCCCGTATCAGGTGCTCGTCGTGCTGCTCGACCCCGCCAACACGGAGGCCGCCGGCGTGGCGACGAAACTCGCCGCCGCGGCCGAGGCCGGCGGAGCGGACGTCCTGGTGGACGACCGGAACGAGCGCCCGGGCTTCAAGTTCAAGGACGCCGACCTGATCGGCATCCCGCTGCGGATCACGGTGGGTGGGCGCGGCTTGAAGGAGGGCGTGGTGGAGCTGAAATGGCGCGCGGAGAAGGAAGTGCTGAAGCTGCCGCTGGCCGAGGCCGAGGCCCGCGTGCGCGCGGCGGTGGCCGCTGCGCAAGCCGCGGCGGCGCAATGATCCCCTCCACCGCCAGGACCGAAACCGCCCCCGCCAGCCGCCCCGAGACGGAACTCGCGCTCGAGGGCCAGTGGCACGTCGTCGTGCTCAACGATCCCGTCAACCTCATGTCCTACGTCGTCCTCGTCTTCCGCCGGGTGTTCGGCTTCGACGAGTCCACGGCGCGCCGCCACATGCTGGAGGTCCACGAGCACGGACGCTCGGTGGTGTGGACCGGCTTGCGCGAAAAGGCCGAGGCCTACGTGTTCACTCTCCAGCAATGGCAGCTGACCGCGATCCTCGTGCCGGATGAAACGCATTGAGGTCAAACTCAACGTGGAGGCGGTGGCCCCGCTGCTCGACCTGATCAAGGCGGCGGCCGGCGACCTTGGCGGCCGGCTGGCGGCGCCCCAGCATCTGCAGGATCTGGACGAGGAGCTGCGCGCCGGCTGGCGGGACGAGCTGCTGAGCGGCCAGAACGAGGATTGCCGGCGGTTTCTCGCGCTGTTCGACCGCGATTTTTTCACCGCCGGGGTCGTGGGCTTCGACGAGGACAATGCCGAGCCGGTGCTGCGCGCCTGCGCGGCCCTCCGCCTGCGCCTGCGCACCCGGGAGTTGCATCAGCTGCCGGACGAGATGCTCGAGGGCGGGCCCCTGGACATCAACCAGTTCGAGCCGCCGGTGCAGAAGGCTTTCATGTGCTACGTTTTTCTCGCGACGCTGCAGGAGCTGATCATCCAGCATCTCGACTCGGCGCTGCTGGACGGCTGAGATTGTCTCGCGGCGGACCGATCTTTTCGGTAGGAGCGGGCCTGCCAATTCGAAAGGCTCATGGCCCCGAGCATGTCGAGGGGCTCGCGAAGCAATTCCGTCGTCTCCCGCCCGGCTGCAATCACCCGGTCGCCACGTCTGCCCTCTCCCATGTCCCAGGTTCAATGCCAGTATTGCGGGTTGCCCTTCAAGGTGCGGCGGGTGGAGGCCGGCCGCGCGTATTACTGCTGCTCCGGCTGCGCCCTGGCCAGCCGCCTGCCGCCGGGCGGCGTGGATGGCCGGTATCCGGTGATTCCCGCCCTCGTCGTCGCCCTCGTCGTGGGCTTTGTGTTTTTCAACGAGGTGTTGTTCTGGACGCTCGCGCTGGAGATCGCCCGGGAGCATCGCCCCGAGACCGCCCAGGTATTCGCCCGCCTCTCGGCCGGGCTCGGCCTGTTCGTGTGGGCCGCGCTGTTTGCCGGACTGTGGCGCGCCGCCGTGCACCGGTGGAGCGACGTGGTGATGGCGCTGGCGACGCTGGTGCTCGTGGTCACGGCGGTGCGGCCGGGACTCTCGCCCGGGGGCGTCGTGGGCGCCAACGCGGCCCTGGCGCTGTGGGTGGCGCGGGGCTGGGGCAAGCAAAAAACCTTGCCAAAACCGCCGCTTCCCATTTGACCGCCGCGCCCGCCGCCTTAGGGTGCAGGCGACACCCTGCAGTGTTCGAGGTGCTTCAATAACCGCTCTTCGCCTTTGCGATATTTAGGGAGCCAAACCGAAGCGGTGGCTGCTGGGCCGTAAATCGGAGAGCAAAAGCCGCCCGGAGGCGCCCACCTTAACGAAAAAAGGATAGAGTCTTTGGGCACACGGCACATGCGGGGTGTTACTATTTTACCGGCGCCGGCCGAACGCGCGGGCGGGGCCGGTTGGCGCATCCCCGCTCCCCCATGACTCCGACCGAACTCGAAATCCTGCACGTCCTGCATGTCGCCGGCGCCCTCGTCCTCATGGGCTTCACGTTCTACGCCTTGGCCGCGGCGCCGGAGACGCGCAAGCGGACCCTGATCTGGGCCGGTTCCGCGGCCCTCGTGATGCTCCTGACGGGTCTGCGCATGTGGCAGACGGTCTACGGCTTCGCGCCCGCCGGCTGGCTGGTGGTGAAGATCATCTGCTGGCTCGGCCTGTCCGCGCTTGCCGGCATCGCCTACCGCCGACGCGAGAAGGCGGGCGGGCTGGCCTGGATCGCCATCCTGCTGGCCGTCACCGCCGTGATCATGGTGTACGTGAAGCCGTTTTGACCGGGGAGCCGCCCCCGCGCCGCGACCAAAAAATGAGGTTCGCCGGGCGGTGGTTTTGTGACTGAATCGCCGCCGGCATTCCCGAGCGCACCGGCATGACTGAGTCAGCGACCACCATTCCCGCGGGCGAACTTTGCGGCGTCTGGATCGACGACGCGGGGCGGACGCACCTTTCGGTCTCGACCGCAGCCGGCGGCCGCGCGGAGCAGACCGACGCCTTCCGGCCGTTTGCCTGGCTGGGCGACGCGGCGATGGTCGCGGGCCTGGCGGGCGTGGAGGCGGAGGCGTTGAAGGGCGAGGGGACGTTTCGCTGGCTGGCCCATGCGCGCGACCGCGCCGCCTTCGACGAATTTGTCCGCGAGGCGCCCGAAGGCGCGGCGATGGACTGGATCCGGCCGCTCGAGAGCCAGTATCTGCTGCAGGCCCGGCGGCGGATGTACGGTGAACTCACCTTCTCGCAACTCCGGCGCTGCCAGCTCGA
>CAZAFS010000312.1:0-4521 GCA_964484165.1 uncultured Opitutaceae bacterium
GCCTCGATGTGTGGGAGCACGCCTACTACCTCCATTACCAGAATCGCCGGCCCGATTACATCGCCGCATTCTGGAACGTCGTCAATTGGGACGCCGCCGAGGCCCACTACCAGGCCGCGGTGAAGTGACGCCCGACCTCGCCGGGAACGGCCGGCCGAGGCCGATCCTCCCCCAAAGCCGCACCCGCCCCGGTGCGGCTTTTCATTGTCCGGCGGATTCCCGCGGAAGTCGGATTGCGTCGCGCCACCGTTTGTCCAAGCGTCGGCCTCCGGCCGGCCATGGCCGGCTCTCCATGAAGTACACCTACGAGCAGCTCGCCAAAATGATCGACCACTCGCTCCTGCATCCGACGATGACGGACCAGGAACTGGACGAGGGCTGCCGGCTCGCCGCCCGCTACGGAGTCGCGTCGGTCTGCATCAAGCCCTACGCCGTGAAACGCGCGGCGAAAATCCTCAAGGACAGCGGCGTGCTCGTCGGCGCGGTCATCGGCTTCCCGCACGGCAACAGCGCCACGGAGGTGAAGCGTTACGAGACGGCGCTGGCCTGCCGGGACGGCGCGGCGGAAATCGACATGGTCATCAACCTCGGCAAGGCCCTGGGTGGCGACTGGGACTACGTCGCCCTCGACATCAAGGCCGTGTGCGACGAGGCGCACCGGCACGGCGCCAAGGTGAAGGTCATCTTCGAGAACGACCATCTGACCCAAGGCGGGGCGGGCCTCGACGGCGACGATTTCAAACGCAAGCTCTGCGAAATTGCGGCCGCCGCCGGCACGGACTGGGTCAAGACCTCGACCGGCTACGGCTTCGTCAAGGGGCCGGACGGCAAATACTCCACCCAGGGCGCCACGGCGCACGATCTCGCGTTGATGCGCGCCAGCTGCCCGCCGCACGTGCAGGTCAAGGCCGCCGGCGGCGTGCGCGACCTCGACAGCCTGATCCGGGTGCGCGAACTCGGCGCCACGCGCTGCGGCGCCACCGCCACCGCGGCGATTCTGGACGAGTACCGCCGGCGGGCCGCGGCGGAGCCGCCGGCGCGTTGACGCCGCGCACCTCCGCCCGCGCCTCCGCCGCCCCACCCTACTGGATCCAGTAGCTGGCCTGCGACACTTGCCCGAGGGCCGGCGAGCTGATGCGTGTGGCCTTGCCCGTCTCGGTGTCGAGAATCCACAGGCTGCGCTGGTTGGCCTGCCGCGCCGTGTAGATGAGATGGCGGCCGTCCGCCAGCCAGCACGGTTCGATCGCGTCGAGCGGCGCGGCCGACACCTGCACCGCCTGCCTGGTCGAGAAATTGTAGACGGCAATCTGGTAGCCCCGGCCCACGGCCATGGTGAACGCCAGCTTGTCCGCATCCCAGCGGCACCAGTCGGGCTCGGCGCAGTACCGGCTGATGTTCGTCGGCAGGCGCTGCAGCGGCGCGCCCACGGCCGCGGCCATGACGTAAAGCTGCGGGCCTGGGTCCGAGGTGAACACCAGGCGCGTGCCGTCGGGCGACCAGGACGGGCCGGCCTTAACGGCCGCCGAGCGGGTCAGCCGGGAGATCATCTTGCCCTGGGCGTTGCTCACATAGATTTCCGAATTGCCCTCGCCACTCAGGACCATCGCCACCCGGCCGCCATCCGGGCTGAAGCGCCCGCCGGTGTTGGTGCCCCGCACGCTGACAAACAGCGCCGGCACCCGCGTGGCGAGGTCGAGCAGATAGATGTCCGGAAAGCCGTTGCGGTAGCTGGTGAAGATCAGGCGGCGGCCGTCGGGCGACCAGCGCGGGGTGATGATCTGCCGGCTGACGCCGGGCCAGCGCACCACCTCGCTCCCGAACAGATCGGCGGTCATGATCTCCATGCCGTCACCGCGGTTGCTGATGAACGCCAGCTTGCCGGCAAAGAAGCCCCGCAGCTTGCTCGTGCGCTCGACCGCGACGTCCGCTGCGCGGAGCAGCGCATTGCGCGCGCTGGTGCCGGTCACGTCGGCGCTGTACGCCGGCTGGCCCGCCCCGCCGCGCGCGATCTCGACCCGCACCTGGGCCGCGCCGACCTGGGTGAAGGTGAATTCGTAGGCGGCGCCCTCCGCCACGCGCCGGTAGGCGCCGTGCGCGTCGAAGGCCACACAGGCCAGGTTGACCAGTTCGGCCGGCGAGCCGCTGATCCGGATGGAGGTGGCGTTCCGGTCGGCCAGAATGTCGACCTCGCCGCCGTAACGCTGGGCGAAGGCCGGGACCGTGGCCGCCAGCAACAGGAGGGAAAGAAGGACGCGCATGGGAAAAAGAAGGAGAAAAGACCGCGCCGGGCGCGGCGAGTTTCTTATTTACACACCTCGGCGGGTGCACAACGTAAATCCGCTTTTCGCCAGCCGGGCGGCCGCGCTTGTGTTTGCCCGCGGGCTGCGCACTTTTTCTGCACCACCGTGACACCCGACGCCATCCAGGAGGCCCTCAAGCAGGTGAAATATCCCGGCTTCAGCCGGGACATCGTGTCGTTCGGCCTGGTGCGTGCGGCCGCCGTGATCGACGGCACGGCGAAAATCTCCCTTGCGCTCACCACCTCCGACCCCCACGTGCCGGTGGCGCTCAAGGCCGAGGTGGAGCGGGTGTTGCGCACCGTGCCGGGAGTGAAGAATACGATCATCGACATCGCCGTGTCGCCGGTGCGCGCGCCGGCCGCCGCCGGGCCCACCGCGGGCGGCATGCCCGCGGGCATCAAGCACGCCGTGGCCATCGCGAGCGGCAAGGGCGGCGTGGGCAAGACCACCTTTGCGGTGAACCTGGCCTGCGCCCTCGCCCAGGTGCTGGCCGCCCAAGGCCAGGCCGGCCGCGTCGGCCTGCTGGATTGCGACATCTACGGCCCGTCCGTGCCGCTCATGATCGGGCTCCACGGCCGCCCCGAAATCGAGGGCGACGGCGCCGACGCCATGCTGCTGCCGATGGAGAATCACGGCGTGAAGGTCATGTCCATGGGCTTCCTCGTCGACGATGACACGCCGGTCATCTGGCGCGGCCCGATGATCATGAAGACGGTGCAGCAATTCGTCCAGAACGTGCGGTGGGGCGAACTCGAGGTGCTGCTCGTGGATCTGCCGCCCGGCACGGGCGACGCGCAGCTTTCGCTCGTGCAGACGCTGCCGCTCGATGGCGCGGTGATCGTCACGACCCCGCAGGTCGCCGCCACCAACGTGGCGCGGAAGGGCGGCCTGATGTTCCGCAAGGTCAACGTGCCGCTGCTGGGCGTGGCCGAGAACATGAGCTATTTCACCGATCCCGCGGGCCAGCGCCACCACCTCTTCGGCGAGGGCGGCGGCGCGCGCATCGCCGCGGCGCTCGGCACCTCGCTCCTCGGCCAGGTGCCGCTGCTCCCGGAGATCCGCGCGGGCGGCGACACCGGCCAGCCCGTGGTCGTCACCGCGCCCGACGGCGCGGCCGCGGCAGTGTTCCGCACGATCGCGCAGAGTTTGCTTGACCGGTTGATGGCCGCCGGTCGTTAAATAATTCCCGTTTCCCCGCCGCATCCCGGCTACACCACATGGCGCTGACCAAAGAAGACGTGTTCTCCGCGTTGCGGGCCTGCCGCGACCCGGAAATTCCCGTCAACATTGTCGACCTCGGGCTGGTCTACGAGGTTGAGGTCTGCGAAACCGGCCCCGCGGAACCCGGTTATGATGTCAGCGTGAAGATGACGCTGACCTCGCCCGGCTGTCCGATGTCGCGCGCCATTTCCGCCGAGGTGCAGCGCACGCTGCTCGGCCTCGGGCAGGTGCGGCACGCGAAGGTGGCCCTCGTGTGGGAGCCGGCCTGGCACCCCTCGATGATCACCGCCGAAGGGCGCCGCCACCTGATCCCTTAACCCAAGCTGACGCCGTGGTCTCCATGTCTTCGCCGCCCAAAGAAACGGAAACGTCCCGGGAATTCGTCAAACAATCCTCGCTGTATCAGGAATTCCTGGCCGAGCGGGAGGAGATTCTCCGCCACAAGTGGCTCGAATCGGAGCGGCTGGGCTACGACATCGGCTTCGAACGGGCGCTGCTGGACTGGATTCGCAAACATCGGGACGGCTGGCGCGCCCACCGCCGGGCGCTGCTGCAGCAGCATCAGGCCGGATCCCACGCCCCGGCCGGCGCCGTGGTCGAGACGGGGCAAAAAAAAGACTGACCCCGGTGTCGGCGTCAGTCCCCGGCCGGCGCGTCCGCGCGGCGGCGGTGCGGCCTATTTGATCTCCTTGTGCAGCGTGTGCCGGCGCAGGTACGGGTTGTACTTCTTCTTCTCGATGCGCTCCGTCACCGTCTTCTTGTTGCGCTTCGTGAGGTAGCGGGAGGGCGTCTTGCCTTCCTTGCGGGCTTCGGTGCACTCGAGAATGACGACTTCTTGCATGACGGCGGAGGGTTGGAGGGGTCAGAGCAAAGGGGCCCCGCGGCGGGGCGCAACCTCAAAGTGAGGCCGGCCGGGATCGTGCCGCGGGCCACTCAGGTCCCGCTCATGCGCTTTTCCGTGAGGGGCAGCATGACGCCGCTGCGGAACAGCGTCACCTGG
>CAZAFS010000313.1:0-4509 GCA_964484165.1 uncultured Opitutaceae bacterium
AACAACGTTCGGCAAAAGATATGAAAACTGATACTCGCCTCGGTTCATTTGAATCTATCCTCAAGCCACATTCGGCCGAGATTCAAAACATCGCGCGTGCCCTAAGGGCGCTCATCGAATCCTTACACCCCAGCAGTTTTGAGACACCCCGTAACGGTGAGCGATGCACGACCTACGGTATAGGTCCAAAGAAGATGACCGAAGCATATGCCCACATCATGCCGCTTAAGTCGTCAGTTAACCTCGGATTCTACCACGGCAAATCACTCCCGGATCCACGGCGTCTGTTGGAAGGTACTGGCAAGTCAGCGCGGCACGTCAAGATTACGGATTTGAAGATGGTGCGTTCCGCCGCCGTTAAAGCGCTCCTTCAAGCTTCCGTCCAAGAAAGGAAGTCTGCCGCAAGCCAAACCTAAAGCCGCCGAACCCGTCGGCGGACCTAATGCCGGGCAGCCGCGCGCCCGGAGAGCGCGATCGCCATTGAGCCCGGCATCGGTCACCTTGAACCGTTGAGCGATAGATTCGCGCGTGATGAATCGCATTCCGCATTTTCGACTCGGCGCCGGTGCTGCTGTCCGCAATGTCATGCTCATTGTGGTGGCTGCGGATCTTTCGCTCGTTGCTTTGGCGGCGGCGGGCGCGGCGTCACCTTTGACCATGCCGGGAGGCAAGGCGTATCTGGTCGAGGCAGCAGTGCCGCTGGCCATTTATGCGGTGGTTGTGGTATCATTGTTCGCCCTCATTTTGAAGGATCAGGCCCCGGCCATGGAGGTTGGGACGAGTGCTGGGATTGTGGGCGGCTTTGTTTTGATCACGCATATGATCCTGGAGAATTTTGGGCACCGTGTTGGTGAGAACTCGATTGTCACGCTGGTGTTTATGATCAGTGGGTTCCTGGTTTGGGGGTTTGCTGGATGGTGCGCGTACCGCAAGTGCGGAAGTTTGAGGGCGGGCATTGTTGCGAGTTCCTCAAGCGGTATGATCAGCGTTCTGATGGCTGTGACGTTCGGGCTCATTTTGATGAGCGCGAACATACCGCCGCCGGAATATGTGGCGACTTGGAGCGAATTTAAGGGAAGCGGCTGGTCCAGTCCTCGCGCATTTGGCATCGCGAATACCTTTGAGGCCGTGTTAAATCATTTGGTGATTGGTCCGATTGCCGGAACGATCTTTGGCCTACTTGGAGTCGCCATTGCACGATTGCAGGCGCCCATGAGATGATGAAAGAGCCCAACCAACCGCCTGAGCCAATTCGGGCCAGCGCTCCGCGCTGTCCCTCTTGGCTCGTCTGAAACGTTCCGCACGGACAATTGCCGCCCAACGCGCTGGCGGGAAAAACCGTCGATGCCGAGCGGAGTTCGCCGCGTGGGGTACGTTATCGCTACCCGCCGGGCATCGGCGGGATCTTCGTTGCCGCCTCAGGGCTTCGCCGGGCCGATCGCCCGGCGCAGGCCGGTCAGCGACGCGAGGACCAAAACAAACCACGCGGCCATCGTACCGCCACCTCCGCCGCCGGACGATGAACCGCCCGCGGGAGGCGCGGGCGGCGTGGGAGGCGGAACGACCGTCCCCGCCGGAATGACGACCAGCGTGATGCTCTGCGACGGAACCGTGGTCGCGATGGTGTTGTTAGCCACGGACAGGTCGACCAAGCGGGCGATCGAGGTCTGCGAGGCCGAATCAATCTGCCATGCCTGGGCGGTCCCCGCTGCCGTGAAGTTCGCCAGGTTCACCGTCACCGGCGTGCTGCCATGCTGCTTGTTGATCACCATCACGGTCAACGCGCCATCGGAACTGCGCACCGCCGCGAACGCCGCGAGGTTGTCGGGGTTCTCCACGCCGGCCGAAACGCTGGTGTCGCCGAACGTGGATTTGTTGCCGTCGTAGTTGCGGTAGATCTGGCTGGCAAGGTAGGTGACGTGGTAGGTGGCCGGGGTCGTGCTCGTGTCCTTGGCGACGGTCCAGCGGGTGGCGAGATCGACCCCTTCGCGCCCGTAGATGCCGAGCACGTCGGCCTGCGTGGTGGCGCCGTTGAGATTCGCTTCATCGCCCCAGTTGTATTCCGTGATCCCGATCTGGAGGCCCGGATAATACTGGGCCACCATGGCCTTGAGCGTGGGGATCCAGTTCAGGACCCTGCCGTGGATGCCGATATCACCATACCAGGAGGGATCCTGGAAGTTCGGGTCCCAGAGGATGCGGGTCTCGCGATTGCGAACCTGCTGCGCGGTCGGCGAATCGTCGTCGCTGCCGGGCGTGGCGTTGTAGGCATGGACGGTCAGGATGTCGATCAGCTGCGTGCCGGTCTGCTGCTTGTAGGCGGAGAGTTTTTGCAGCAACCAGGGATAGTAGTAGGTCTGGTTGTGGGTTTTGTAGTCCGAATTCGCCGGACTGATGCCGTTGGCCTCATCGAATCCGCTGTAGTACATCGCCCACCAGCTCCATTCCTCGATGCCGACGATCTTCGCGGCCGGATCGACGGCCCGGATGGCGGTCGCATAGGCCACGATCTTGTTGTAGATTTCGTCGTAGGTGGCGGGATTCGGGTGGACGTCGCGATGGGTGGAGTGCCAGAGCGACGGTTCGTTATCGAGTAGGTAGTATTTGATGCCGGTGGGGTTTACGGCCGGGCCGAAGGTGGCCACGAAGTGCTGCACCCAATTTTGCTGGATCGCCGGGCTGTTCGCCACGCCCGTGTCGAGCGGATCGTTGCCCGTGAGGTTGCGGCCGGTGGCCGCGCTGACGCCGTTGCCCGCGTCGGGATTCCACGGGTCCGTGGCCGTCTGCGCGCCATACTTCCCCACCGAGAAGCCCGCCAGGGTGCTTCGGCCCAGGCCGAGCTTGGCCAGGTAGTCGATCATCGGGATGGTGAACATCGGCTCCGCGCCGTTGTTGGCCGCGCGCGTGATCGTGACAAAGTTGTCGGCGGAAGCGCCTGGCGTGCCGCTGCTGTCGGAGTAGGTCTCAAAATACCAGTCGGCGGCGGCGGAGTGCGCGTCGACCTGCCAGTTGTACCGGGTGGTCGAGTTTCCGCCCCAGCGGTTGAGCGGGGCATTCAACGCCGCCACGTCGTGCGCGTCGCCGTAGGCGATTCCGTAGATGTTGGGATTGATGGGATGGCGGTTGGCGTTCGCGTCCACGCTCACCGAGGTGGTCGCATTCTGGGCCAGGGCTCGCACCGCGCCGAACAGGACGATCAGCGATAGTCTGACGACATTGCGCAGCATAAAGGGCATTCGGCAACTCCGGCAACAGGACGACGCAGCCATACCAGTCCCTCATCGCCGGGAGGCAAGCAGAACTACCTGGGCATACGCCCTGAATATCGGCCATTTTGAGGCTGCCATCGCAACGATAAATGGCCGATTCCGGCCCGCGCCGCCAGAGCGAAAAACGCCTGAGGGTAGCAGAAGGCGCAACGATCGAAAGACACTTGCGGAGGATCTTGTCGATATCGCCAGGTGAGGTCGAAGGGTCAGATGCGGACCTTCGACAAGCTCAGGGCGAGGTCCTTGGAGGCTCGGGTTGCCGTCTTTGAAAACGCGCTTGCGTTCGCTCGGCTGAAGCTGCGGCGGGGCCAGCCATCCGGGCCGCCCTTCCTTGGCGGCTTGCGTCGGAATCGGAAGCTGCTGACGTTGGCCGCATGACAAAGCACCCCTTCGGCCTCGTCCTCCACGGCGGGGCCGGCGTCATCCTGCGCCGGGATCTGACGTCCGAACTGGAATCCCAATACCGGGCCCGGCTCCAGGAGGCCTTGGATGCCGGCTATGCCGTGCTCGAGGGTGGCGGCGCCAGCCTCGATGCCGTGGTCGCCGCGATCAAGGTCTTGGAGGACTCGCCGCTCTTCAACGCCGGCCACGGCGCCGTCATGAACGCCGCCGGCGTGTGCGAACTCGATGCCTCGATCATGGACGGCCGCACCCAGGACGCCGGGGCCGTCGCCGGCGTCCAGCACATCCGCAACCCGATCAGCCTTGCGCGCGACGTGCTGGAGCGCACCCCGCACGTGATGCTTATCGGCGACGGCGCCGAGGCGTTCGCGGCAAAGCTCGGCTACGAGTTCGTACCGAACGAGTATTTCCACACCGAGCGGCGCCGGCGACAGCTCGAGCTGGCCCGCCAGTTGGAGGCGCCGCCGGCCGCCCCGGCCAAGGCCCACCCCGAGCGCGTCACCTTCGCCACGGTCGACGACAACAAGTTCGGCACGGTGGGCTGCGCTGCGCTCGACCGCCGCGGCAACCTGGCCGCCGGCACCTCGACCGGCGGCATGACCAACAAGCAGTACGGCCGCGTGGGCGACTCGCCCATCATCGGCGCCGGCACCTTCGCCAAGAACGCCACCTGCGCGCTGTCGGCCACCGGCCACGGCGAGTTTTTCATGCGCACGGTCTTCGGGCACAATGTCTCGGCGCTCATGGAATACAAGGGCCTGTCGCTCGCCCAGGCCGCGGCCGAGGCCCTGCGCCAGATGGAGACGCTGGGCGGCACCGGGGGCCTCGTGGCGATCGA
>CAZAFS010000314.1:0-4503 GCA_964484165.1 uncultured Opitutaceae bacterium
CAGTCGGCCAGATTCGGGTCGATGGCGTTGATCGCGTCCTTCGACCAGACGCGCTGGCGCACGTCCATGAGCGCCGTGCCGGAGGCGTCGCCGTATTCCATGAAGAAATTGCCCGTGAGGTGAAAGTTGAGGTAGTCGTGCGGCAGCAGCACATGCCGCAGGCGCTGGTAGTTCTGCGGCTCGTGGCGCTTGAGCCAGAGGATTTTCGGCGCGGTGTAGCCGGGCAGGAAAGGCAGGCCGGCCTTGCGGATGACGGCCTGGACGCCACCGAGCTTTTTGGTGAGCAGCTCGCACTCCGCCACGGTGCTGGTGTCGCACCACAGCTTGGCCGGCCGGATCACCGCGCCTTGGTCGTCCAGCGGCACGAACCCGTGCTGCTGGCCGGAGATGCCGATGCCGCGGACGCGCGCCCGTTCGACCCGCGCCAGGACCGCGAGGATCACCGTGTCGAGCGCCGCGGTCCAATCCTGTGGATGCTGCTCCATGTGGCCGGCGGGCAGGTCGCCGATGAGCTGGTGGGGGGCGCGGGCCTCCGCGATCACCTTCTTCTGTTCGAGGTCGAGCACGACCGCTTTGGTGCTCTGGGTGCCGGAATCAATGCCGATGTAGAGCGACATGGGTGACGGGGTTCAAGGTTCGGAGTTCAGGGTTCGGGGTTGAAAGGCAAGGCCGGCGGGATCGAGGGGGCGCGGGTGATTGAGTCGACGCTACCAGCCCCGCGGGCCGCGGCAAGTTTTCGGTGGCGCCGATAGCGGACCTGTCTGCCTGGTCATCGCGAGGCCCGTTCTGCTGGCGGGCTCGACTCCCCTGCCCATCGCTGATTGACTGGATGGATCGTGCACGTCGAAAAATGGTATCTCGACTGTGTGACGGCGGCAGGCGCGGGCATGATCGGCTACGCCGCACGGATCCGCCTCGGGCCGTTGGCGGTGCCCTGTTCCGAGACGCTGACGTGGCGCGCGGACGATCCGGCAAGGCACCACCACACGGTGATCGGCGGACGGCGCCCGACGGCGATGTCCGAAGAGGTCATCTGGCGCAACAGTGCCCTCACGGTCGACGGCCGCTGGCGGCGGCGGGGGCTCGCGATCGCGCCGCTGGTCCTGCATGCGGAGGCGGCGGGACAAGTCCAATGGACGTGCCTCTGCCCGGCCGCCCAGGTGGCGGTGACGGTGGACGGCGAACCCTACGCCGGCGCCGGTTATGCGGAGCGGTTGGTCATGACGCTGCCCCCCGGGCGGCTGCCCCTCCGCGAATTGCGCTGGGGGCGGTTCATTTCCGACGAGCAAAGTTGCGTCTGGATTCAATGGCGGGGCGCCGCGGAACGCACCTGGTGCTTCCACAACGGCCAGGCGGCGCACGCCACCATGTCCGGATTGCACGACCTGGCATGGAATGGCCACCGCTTGAAGCTGCACCCCGGCGCCCTCCTCCGCACCGGGCGCGTCGCCGACACCGGGCGCCAGCACGCCGGGCTCCTGCGCTGGCTGCTGCCGGCGACCGTGCGCCGGCTGCGGGAAACCAAGTGGTGCAGCCGGGGCCTGCTGACCGACGACCACGGTCGCGAACATGCCGGCTGGGCGATTCACGAAGTCGCGCTGTTCCCATGAAAACAGGCCTCGGCAAGCTGCTCTACGGTTTTGCGTTCTGCGTCGCCCTGCCCGCGCTCCTCCTGACCTGGGCCGGGGCGCTTGACGTCAAATATCCCGCGCTGCCGGCGGTCGCGGGATGGTCGCTGGGGCTGCCCCTGATCGTCGTGGGCGCCAGCCTGATGCTGCGGGCGATGGGGGAACTCTGGCGTTTCGGTGGCGGCCTGCCGATGAACGCGTATCCGCCGGAACGGTTTGTCGCCCGCGGGCTGTATGCGTGGCTCCCCCACCCGATCTACCTGGGCTGCGCGTTGCTCATGCCCGGGGTCTTTGCCGCCGCCCACCTGCCGGCCGGCGTCTGGATCGTGGCCCCGGTGCTCTGGCTCGGAACGGCGGCACTCGTGATCGGGTACGAGCGGCTGGACCTGCGGCGGCGCTTTGGCCCCGATCTGCCGCGCCCGCGGCTGGCGATGCCGCCCGCACTGTCCGCGCCTCCCCGCTGGTGGCATCGCGCGGCGGCGTACCTGCTGGTGCTCGGACCCTGGCTGGTCGTCTATGAAATGCTCGCCCGTCTGCTGCGCGACCGGGCGGGCATTGAATCTTATCTGCCCATCGAACGCGGGTGGACGCCCGTCCCGTGGACGGCCCTCCTTTATGCCGGCGCCTATCTGTGGGTGGCGCTGGCCCCGCTGGCGGCGACCTCGCAGGCGGCGTTGCGGCGCTTCGTGCGCGACGGCTGGGTGGGCGCAGCGTTCATCTTCTGGCTTTTTCTGATCCTGCCCTTGACGGCGCCGCCGCGGCCGTTCGGCGGCCCGGGCTGGATCCATTGGCTCATGGAGTTCGACCGCGCCCACGACACGGCGTTCTGCGCGTTTCCGGCCTTTCACGTTTTCTGGCCGTTCCTGGCCGCGCGGCTGTGGGCGGACCGCCTCTCCGCGTCCGCCGCCTACGGCCTGGCGGCGTTGATGGCGGCGAGTTGCGTCACCACCGGGCAGCATTCGCTGGCCGACATTGCGGCCGGGTTCATCGTGTTCGCCGCGGTCAGCCGGATCGACGACTGGTGGCGTGGGCTGCTCCGCGGGACGGAGACGGTGGCCAACTCGTGGCGCGACTGGCGCATCGGCGGCGTGCGGATCATCAACCACGGCGGCTATGTCGGCGCGGCGGCCGGCGGCGGCCTGTGCCTCGTGGGCGCTCTGCTCGGCGACGGACCCACCGCCGCCATCATCACCGTCGCCCTCTGCGCGCTGATCGGCGCCGGCATCTGGGCGCAGTTGCTGGAATCGTCGTCGGGTTTGTCCCGGCCCTTCGGGTACTACGGCGGCATCTTCGGGGGCTGCCTCGGCGTGCTGGCGGTGCAACTGTGGTCCGGTCAGGGCTGGTTGCTTATCGGCGCGTTCGCGGTCGCCGCGCCGGTAATCCAGGGCGTGGGGCGCCTGCGGTGCCTCGTGCAGGGTTGCTGCCACGGCCGCCCTTGCGCCGATCACCTCGGCATCCGCTACCGGCAACCCCTCTCGCGCGTGTGCCAAATGGCGCATTGGGCGGATACGCCGGTTTATCCGACGCCCCTGTATTCGATCATCGGCAATGCCGTCATCCTTGGACTGCTGCTCCGGCTGTGGTTCGTCCGGGCGGATCTGGGATTCATCACCGGCGCCTATTTCATCCTGAGCGCCTGCGCCCGGTTCATGGAGGAGGCCTACCGCGGCGAGCCGCAGACCGTGCGCTTCGGCGGGCTGGCCATCTACCAGTGGCTCGCCTTGGTGTTCGTGGCGGCGGGCGCAATCTTCACCGCGCTGCCGAGCCCGGCCGCTCCGCCGGTCGGCGAACTCTCGGCCTGGCCGCTCCTCTACGCCGTGCCGTTCGGGCTGCTGGTCTGGTTCGCGATGGGGGTGGATTTCCCGGAGTCAAACCGGCGGTTCTCGCGGCTGGCGTGAGCCCGCGAGGCGGGCACGCAGGCGGCCGGGATTGCTCATCAAATTGAGGCGGGGTACGGCCTGCGCTCCGACCTGTCCGTCGTAGCCCGCAGGGCGCAGTCGGAAGCCTTGGCGAAGGAGGGCCGCCTTCGCCCAAGCTACGGCGAGCCGGGGCGACCCCGCCCTGCCATCGCGGAAGGTCCGCCCGATCCCGGGCCCGGCGCGGCCCGATTCTCCCGGATCGTAACTTGCCGCCGGGCGGCGCGGACCCTAAGATGCAGGCCAGCGGCCAATCCCGGCCGCGGATGTGAGGGATTTGTACCATGAGCATGATTGCCACCCAGGTTCGCCAGAAAGACGCCATCTTCTACTTCGTCTCGTATCCGTCCGAGCAGCTCCTCGACAAGGTCCGGTTCATCAGCCGCTACTACGAGGAGGGCGGCGAGGGCATCAGGCCCGAGGAGCTGCCGGCCGAAGACGACGTGGCCCAGTTCATCGCCCGAATCGAGCGCAGCGACAAGGCGTTCCAGCGCCAGCTCTCCCGCGACAAGGTCCGCGCCATCCGGAATTTCTACGAAACGGCCGTCACCCAGCCGCCGATTCCGGGCACGGTGTTGCTGTTCACCCCGCAGAAGCTGCACTTCGAGGCGTGGACCGACGGCAGCGGCATCGGCAAGCTGCAGGAACCGGACGAAAAATTTCTCATCATCGACGGCCAGCACCGCCTGGCCGCGCTGCAGTTCTACGAGCACACGCATCCCGACGACGCGAAGAACATTTCCGTGCCGTGCGTCCTGTTCGACGGGCGCAGCGAGGATTTCGCCACCGAGATGTTTGTCATCATCAACTCGACTCCGACCCGCATCAACAAGAGCCATCTGGTGGATCTGTACGAGCGCGTGTCGTGGGCCGAGCCCGACCGGCGCTTCGCCGCGCACATCGTCGAGATGCTCTACCGCGAGGGCGACAGCCCGCTGCGCTACCGCATCAACCGCCTC
>CAZAFS010000315.1:0-4481 GCA_964484165.1 uncultured Opitutaceae bacterium
GGCGGCGGATGTACGGTGAACTCACCTTCTCGCAACTCCGGCGCTGCCAGCTCGATATCGAGACCGGCCATTCCACCGAGGGCGGCTTCAGCGACGCCCGCAACGCCGGCGACCGCGTCCTGGCGATCGGGCTGCAATTCGGCTCGCGCCCGCGCCTGCTGGTGCTCGAGTAGGAGACCGAGCTCGCCGAGAAGCGCCTCCTGCAGGAGTTCAACGAAGTGATCGAGGAGGAGGATCCGGACGTCATCGAGGGGCACAACATTTTCAAATTCGACCTGGACTACCTGCGCCTCCGTTGCCGCCACCACCGCGTCCCGTGCGCCTGGGGCCGGTTCGGCCAGACGGCGTCGTTCCGCAACGCCCGCCTGAAGGTGGCCGACCGCTGGATCGATTTTCCGCGCTGCGACCTGCCGGGCCGGGCGGTGGTGGACACCTACCTGCTGGTGCAGCTGTACGACATCACCACCCGCGAGATGCTCGCGTACGGCCTCAAGGATGTTGCGATCTACTTCGGCGTCACGGACGAAGCCGAGGGCGAGCGCACCTACCTCGAAGGCAGCCGGATCCACGAGGCGTTTCGCCGCGATCGCGCCCGATTTCTCGCCTACCTGGCGGACGATCTGCGCGAGACGGCCGGCGTGGCCGGGCTGCTGCTGCCGACCTACTTCGAGCAGGTGAAGGCGATCCCGATGCAGCTGCAGGAGGCGACCCTGCGCGGCAGCACCGCGAAAATCGACCTGATGCTTTTGGAGGAATACTACCACGCGCGCCAGAGCTGCCCCGTGCCGCCGGAAGTGCAGCCGTTCGAGGGCGGCTACACCCGGAGTTTTCAGGAGGGCGTGTACCGGCACGTGCTGCATTTCGACGTGGCGTCGCTGTATCCAAGCCTGCTGCTGAACATGGACCGCAATCCCGGGGCGGACACGCTGAAGATCTTCATCCCGCTGCTCCGGCGGCTCCGCGACTACCGCCTGAACTGCAAGCAGCTCGCGCGCACGGCCGCGACCGAGGAGCTGCGCGCCGAGTACCAGGCGCGGCAGGCCAGCTTCAAGATCCTGATCAATTCCTTCTACGGCTACCTCGGCTTCTCCGGGGCGCGCTTCGGCGACGGCCGGCTCGCCGCCGAGGTCACGCGCCAGGGGCGCAAGCTGCTGCAGGAACTGATCGAGGAGTTTGCGCGGAACGGCTGCACCATTCTGGAGGCCGACACCGACGGCATCTACCTTTCGTCCGAACGCTACTTCACCGGACCGGAACAACTGCTGGCCCTCGTCGCCGCGACCCTGCCGCCGGGCATCGAGCTGGAATTCGACGGCCGCTACGAGGCGATGTTCTGCTACAAAGCGAAGAATTACGCCCTGTACGACGGCCGGAAAATCATCCTGCGCGGCTCGGCCCTGCGGTCGCGGGGCATCGAGCCGTTCCTCAAGAAACTCACCGACCGGCTGATCCACCATCTGCTCGGCACCGGCGCCGAGTCCCCGGTGGCCCTGCTGGAGGATTACCGGCGGCGCATCGACGCGCGCGAGGTGGACATCGCCGAGATCGCGAAATCGGAGGTGCTCGGCCAGAATCCCGAGGCCTACGAACAATTCGTGGCCGCGGGCGGCAAACCGCGGCGCGCCGCGGCGGAGGTCGCCCTCCAGCTCAATCCGCGGCCCCGCATGGGCGACCGGGTGAGCTACTACGTCACGTCCAAGGCCAAGGGCCAGACTTCCGACTGGCAGCGGGCGAGGGCGGTGCCGCTCTACGATCCGGCGCGGGCGCCGTACGACCCGGATTTCTACACCAAGAAACTCGACGACTGGCTGGAGCGCTACCGTCCGTTCCTCGGCGCCCTGCCGCCCAAACCGCAGGGCGAGCTGTTTTAGGGGCCAGCCGAGAGTCCCGCCAAAACATGACTCCGTCTGGAATCGAAATCGATCTACTGCGCCGGTGTGTACGGATCGACGGCCGCCAACTGGTTAAACCTCCGACGGTCAGCCAATTTCTTTCCGTCGTCGGGCAGAGCCGATCAGACTGCCGGTTCTTTGGAAACCCCGAGTCTGGAAACACACTTGGGGTTGGTGATGCACTTGGTCTCGATTTCTTGTTTACCGATGAGACAGAAATCCTAGTCCTCTTCGGCATCAGGCTTGAAGCTCCGACTTGGCGGCGTTCGAGCGAAAGAGACCCACGCAAAAATTTCGGAGGGGTCCTCCGAGTGATGGGCCGAACGCTCCCGGTTCCGATTACGACATCGCTGGCAGAGCTAATTGCGCAGAAAAAATTCGAGGCATTCCGCCTACACTTCACACCCCAAGGCGAAACGATTGCATCGATATTGGTCTCGTTCCAACTCGAGTCCACCGCCGAGCCAAAATGTGGAGACAAAAGAAATCGGCCCAGTTAAGGGCGCAGCAAGACTGCGCCCCTACAGTCCCGACGGAGGTTTTTGGTAATCTCTAGCCCGGTAGCTCTGCGGCGACTATTGTGCCATACACGGAACATTGTGGGGCATGGTCGCCGAACCCCGCCTCGCGCTTTTCGTTATGGCGGGGTCCGGCGGCCCCGCACTACAGTGGGCGCGGCATGAACGGTTCCTTCCGCGCCCACGTGGCGATCCCCCTCGGACTGGTGCTGCTGCCCGTACTGGTTTACAGCAACACGGTGTTTCACCGGTTCGGGCTCCGGGATGATTACTCGATCAGCCGCGAGGCAGGCGAGGAGCCGGCCAAGCTGATGAGATTCTTCGGTTCGCAGGGGCGGCCGGTTTACGGCTGGCTGCTCAAGATCAGCGCGGGGCGCACGCCGGACATCGGGGATTTTTGCTGGCTGCGCCTCGCCGGAGTGATCTGCCTCGGCCTGGTCGCGGCCGGCCTGTATTTCGTGCTGCGCCGCCAGCGGTGGCGGGACGGCTGGGCGGCGCTCACGGCCGCGCTGCTGGTGCTGCTGCCGTCCGGTCAACTGATCGCCGGGTGGGGCATCTGCTGGCCGCACATGGTGGCCGCGGGCCTGGGCCTGACCGGTTTCGCCGCGGCGGAGCAGGGGCTGGAGGCGGCCGGACTTTGGCGGCGCGCGGCGTGGCTGGGCTTGGCGGTGGCCGCCGTCGTCGTCGGGGCGCTCGATTACCAGTCCGGCGTGATGTTTTACCTGGTGGGCGTGGCCGCGGGTCTGGGACGGCGCTTGGGGGCGCCGGGATGGAAGCCGCTGGCCTGGCTGGTGGCACATGCGGGGGTCTTGGTGGCGGGCCTGTTGCTCGCGTTCAATGCGACCATGGGGCTGTTTGCGGCGGGGGTGTACCCGCGTTCGCCGCGCATCGGGATCGATCTGAACCTGCCGGGCAAGCTCGGCCTGTTTTTCGCCGACGCGCTGCCGAACGCGCTCGGATTGTTCGTGCTCAACGACGAGCAGGTGCGCACCGGGGGGCTGTTCGTCACGGCCCTGGTGGCCGTGCTGGCGCTATTGCTGGCCGGAGTGTTGTGGCTGCGGCGCCGGCGAGGGACGGGTGCGGCGCTGCTCTGGCTGGCGGGCGTCGCCGGGCTGCCCCTGGCCGCGTACGGCGTCAGCCTGGTGGCCGCGGAACGTTGGGTGACGTACCGGACGCTTTATCCCTGCGCCGCGGTGGTGCTGGTGCTCGCACTCACGGTGCTCGACTGGCTGCTGCCTGGCCGGACGCGGCCCCGGCTCCGGCTCGCGGGTCTGGCCGGCCTGACCTTCGCGGCGGCGGTCGCGGCGCGCTGGCAGGCGTACACGCTGTTCGCGCTGCCGCAGGCGCTGGAACTCCGGTTGCTCGAGGTCGGGGCGCGGGCCATCGACCCGGCGCAACATCCGCGGGTCTTCGTGCTCACGCCGGATTCCCTGATGGCGCCGGCGCCGGTGCGCTGGGCCGACGAATTCGGTTCGGTCTCGATGGACTCGGATTGGACGCCGAAGGAGGCGCTCAAGCACCTCATGCACGAACGGTTTCCCGGAAGGCCCGAGGTGGCCGGCCAATACATCTATGCCAGTGGCGGAGTCGTGCCCAAGGGCGAGCACCCCGATGTGGTCATCGATCTGCGCCGCATCGCCGACTATCGCGGCAAGCTCGAATGACGAAGCCGGGGTTCATAGCCAAGACGCGAAGACGCAAAGCGGAGTAATCGGGCGGAGTTATGCCGTTGTAGGAGCGAGCTTGCTCGCGAAGACCGGGTGGAGATCGCCTGCGAGCAGGCTCCTACAACATTCACCGGACCGGTTGAGTGCTCGCGGGGGCAAGGTCACAATTCCAATGCCTGAGCCGGGTCAGGGCTTGCTTGGCGCCCTTGGTGTCTTGGCGGTGGTCCTCAGCCGCCAAGGCCGGGCGGGCCGCCCTGGCCGCGCATCGCCTCCATCTGGCGCATCAGTTTCTTCGCGCCGCCGCCCTTCATCATCTTCATCACCTTCTGCATCTGCTGGAATTGCTTCAGCAGCTGGTTGACGTCGACGACCTTGACGCCGGCGCCGTTGGCGATGCGCATGCG
>CAZAFS010000316.1:0-4478 GCA_964484165.1 uncultured Opitutaceae bacterium
TCGATGAGCCAGATCGCCAGCACGGCGCAACCGAGGGCAACCACGGCGTCGACAAACCAGAAGATCGGCGGCACGAAGTAGGGTCCGCGCCCGGCGTGCCAGAACCAGGCGTGGCGCAATGCCCGCAGCGGCCACGTCGCGATGCTGTAGATCACGAGCAGGAGAATCACGGCGACCCAAAGGGGCATGTCGGCCGGCGGCGCCACGCCGAATACCGTGTGCGTCGCCAGCAGCGAGATCAGGGCGAAGAGGCCGACCACCGCCAGCAGCCCGCGGAGCAGAGCCACGAAGGGCAGGATGACCAGCAGCCCGAAGGCGGGCGCGGGTCCCGGCGGGCAGGCCGGCGGTGGCCCGGGCGCCCAGCTCGCGGGGACCGCCGCCGCTGCCGCGCGGTACGCCTCGGCGCGCGCTTCGTCGCGGAGCCGGCGGCCCCAGCCCCGCATTTCGCGTTTGAACCGGCGCCGCCACTCGCGGTGCGCGTGCCGGTCCCGGAGGGTCCTCATGCCCTCGTAATAGCCCTCCCGGGCGCGCCGGATGAATTCCTGCGCGGTGGCCGCCACGCCGTAAGCCGCGGCCTTCTCCGTCGCGGTCTCGGGCGACGGCAGGATGACCATGAGGATCAGGTATACCAGGATGGCGAAGCCCCAGAAGAAGGTGAGCAGCACGAACAGGAGGCGCACGATGGTCGGATCGATGCCGAAGTAGATCGCGAGGCCATTGCAGACGCCGGCGATCATCGCGCCGTCGTGCAGCTTGTACAGCCGGCGGACGCGTGAAGCCGCCCCGGGCTCCGCGGTGGCGGCGCCCGGACCAGCCGCACCGGGGGAGGCGCCGGCGGCGGCGGCGCCCCCGGCCCCGGACGGACGCTCTTCGCCCTCGGCCGCGGCGTCCTGGACCGGCCCCATCGCCTCGATGATCTGCTCAATCTCTTGCGTGACGACGACGTTCTTGTAGGCGCCGAGGACGGCCCGGCACTTGTCCGCGATGGCCTGCTCGATGTCGGCGATGATCTCGTCCCGGTCGGGATTGCCCTCCAGGCTGCGGGCGGCGCCGTCCAGGTAGGCGCGCAGGGCCTCGTAGCCGGCCTCCTCCAACTGGTAGGCCGTGCCGCGGAGATGGATAGTGACGACTTTGTTCATGGTGGTGGGGGACGGGGGAGCCAGGGCGGGGATTTCACACTCCGAGGTCTTTCACGGTGCCGCTGATTTTCTGCCAGTATTCGGTGGTCTCGCGCAGCTGCTCGCGACCCTTGGCGGTGAGCTGATAATATTTTCGCGGCGGGCCGGCGTCGGACTCCTGCCACTCATAGTCGAGGAGCTTTTCCCGGCGCATCTTGCTCAGCAGCGGGTAGAGCGTACCCTCCCGGGTCGCGAATTCCGTTTCGCGCAGCTGCTTGAGGATGTCGGCGACGTACACCTTGTCGGCCGCGATGATCTTGAGCAGAAGGAACTCGAGGAGTCCTTTGCGGATCGGGCTGAATTTTTCGTTGACGCCCATGATGCGGTTAAAGCAAGCTACCTTGGTATAAAAAGGTAGCTGAGAGAATTGAGGATGGCAAGGACGAAAAATGGAAACCGAAGCCAGGCGGCAAGCCCAGGAGGCGGCGGCGCGGCGCGCACCCTTTCCCCTTGCTCCGGGCGGAAACGTTTTCTTGTGTGTCGCCCGACCATGAGCGCGTCCAAACCCAGCTTGGATGACCTGCGCATCGAACGCGGCGCCGCGCCGCCCAAGCCGCCGCGCCTCCTGCTCGCGGCCGCGGCCGCCGGCATCGTCGTGGTCATCGCCGTCGCCGTCTGGTGGGGCACCCGCCCCGGCGCTGTCGCGGTTCGCACCGCCGCCGTGCGCGCGGCCCCGGTCACCGCGAGCGGCGAGCGCACCGTGCTCAACGCCTCCGGTTACGTCACCGCCCGCCGCGCCGCCACGGTCTCGTCGAAGGTCACCGGCAAGGTCATTGAGGTGCTGGTCGAGGAGGGCATGAAGGTCCAGGAAGGCCAGATTCTCGCCCGGCTCGACGACACCAATGTCCGGGCGAGCCTGCAACTGGCCCAGGCCCAGCTGGCGTCGGCGAAAACGGGCCTCGAAGAGACCCGCGTGCGCCTCCGTGAGGCCGAGCAGGACCTCCAGCGCCAGCTCGATCTCGCCCGGAACAAGGTCGCGCCGCAGTCCGACCTTGATCACGCCCAGGCCGCCGACATGGCTTTCCGCGCCCACCTCGCGCAGCAGCAGGCCGACGTGGCCGTGACCGAGCGCACGGTCGCCATCTGGCAGCAGCAGCTCGACGACACGGTCATCCGCGCGCCGTTCACCGGCATCGCCACTTCGAAGGACGCCCAGCCCGGCGAGATGATCTCCCCGGTCTCCGCCGGCGGCGGCTTCACCCGCACCGGCATTTGCACCGTGGTCGACATGAGCTCGCTCGAGATCGAGATCGACGTCAACGAGAGCTACATCAACCGGGTGGAACCGGGCCAGCCGGTCGAGGCCACGCTCGACGCCTATCCCGACTGGAAGATTCCCTGCCGGGTCATCGCGATCATTCCCACGGCCGACCGCGACAAATCCACCGTCAAGGTGCGCGTCGGTTTCGTCCAGCTCGACCCGCGCATCCTGCCGGAGATGAGCGTGAAGGTGGCGTTCCGCGAGGCGGCGGGGGCGGGCCCGGCCGCGCCGCGGGCCGTGCTCGTGCCCAAGGCCGCGCTCCAGCAGCACGAGGGGCGCGACGTCGTGTTCGTGGTGCAGGGCGGCCGCGCCGAGCGCCGCGCCGTGACCGTGAACAACGCCGGAGCGACCGACGTCGAGATCGGCGCCGGCCTGAGCGCGGGCGAGCGGGTCGTGGTGGACCCGCCGAAAGAATTGACAGACGGAACCGCGGTGAAGGAGATGAACCCATGAGCGAACAGACGAGCGGCGACGGCAACGGCGCGCTGGTGGAAGTGGACGGAGTCGAGAAGGTCTTCCGCCGCGGATCGGAGGACATCCACGTGCTGAAAGACCTGCACCTCAAGGTGCCGGCGGGGGAATTCCTCGCGCTGATGGGTCCGTCCGGCTCGGGCAAGAGCACCCTGCTGAACCTGATCGGCGGGCTCGACCGGCCGACCAAGGGCACGGTCCGCGTCGCCGGCGAGCGCGTGGACAAGCTGTCGGACCACCGGCTCGCGGCGTGGCGCGCCCGGCACATCGGTTTCGTGTTCCAGCTCTACAACCTGTTGCCGGTGCTCACGGCCGAGCGCAACGTCGAGCTGCCGCTGCTGCTGACGCACCTGTCCCGGGCCGAGCGCCGGCAGCACGTCGAGTCGGCGCTGGCCATGGTCGGCCTGGCGCCGCGCGCGAAACATTTTCCGCGGCAGCTCTCCGGCGGCGAGCAGCAGCGCGTGGGCATCGCCCGCGGGATCGTCACGGACCCGACCCTGCTGCTGTGCGACGAGCCGACCGGCGATCTCGACCGCAAGGCGGGCGACGAGATCCTGGACCTGCTGCAGGCGCTGAACCGCGAGCACGGCAAGACCATCATCATGGTCACCCACGACCCGCACGCCTCGGCCCGCGCGTCCCGGACGGTCTACCTCAACAAGGGCCAGCTCACCAGCGAGCAGGTCAAATGAATCACCTTGGTCCATCCATTCGGTCCGGTAGGGGCGCAGTCTTGCTGCGCCCGCAGGATTTCCTTTCGCCAATGGGCGCAGCAAGACTGCGCCCCTACGGCTACAGCCGGCCATGAAATTCCTGCACCTCGTCTGGCGCAACCTGCTGCGGAAAAAAGTCCGCACGCTGCTGACGCTGCTGTCGATCATCGTGGCTTTCGTGCTCTTCGGCCTGCTTTCGGCGATCAAGGAGGCGCTGACCGGCGGGGTCAGTCTGGCGGGCGCGAACCGGCTGATCGTGCGGCACAAGGTGTCGATCATCCAGATGCTGCCGGCCAGCTACAAGCAGCGCATGGAACGCATCCCCGGCGTGGACCTGGTGACGCACCAGACGTGGTTCGGCGGCATCTACCAGGACCCGAAGAACTTTTTCATGCAGAACCCGGTGGAGCCCGAGGCCTTCCTGGAGATGCATCCGGAGATGATCCTCCCGCCGGAGCAGAAGCAGGCGTGGCTGGCGACGCGGACCGGCGCCATCGTGGGCCGGAGCACGGCGACGCGGTTCGGCTGGAAGCTCGGCGGGAAGGTGCCGATCCGGTCCACCATCTGGTCGCAGCCCAACGGCAACCATACCTGGGTTTTCGACCTCGTCGGCATCTACGACGGCCGCGACAAGAACACCGACACGACGCCGCTGTTCTTCCGCTACGACTATTTCGACGAGGTGCGGCAACAGGCGCAATCGTGGGGGCGGGGCCAGGTCGGCTGGTACACGGTCCGCATCAAGGATCCCGCCCAAGCGGCGGAGGCCGCCAAGCTGATCGACGCCGAGTTTGAAAACTCCTCGGCGGAGACCAAGACGGAACCCGAGGGCGCGTTCGTGCAGGGCTGGGTGAA
>CAZAFS010000317.1:0-4477 GCA_964484165.1 uncultured Opitutaceae bacterium
GCAGCCACACGCTGCCCAGCACCCACGCCCAGAGGGCGAGCGACCCGTAGGCGACGAAGCCCAGCACGGTCCCCCCGAACAGCAGGATCACCGAGCGGTCCGCCAGCAGCAGCATGGCGGCGTAGCCGGCGAGCAGCACGGCCAGCCAGAGTGCCGCCTCGGGCACGGGCCGGACGAAATCGCCGGCCAGAATGTTGGCCACGACGTTGGCTTGGATCAGAACCAGCGGCGCGTAGGCGTTGAGCGGGGCCGGGCCGGCGTCGGCCTTGCCCGTCACGGTCTGGCCCACGAACACGATCTTGCCCGCGAGGTCGGGTGGTCGCGGCGCACCCGGCGTCTTTTCCACGAACCAGGCGTTGGTCTTGAGCAGGATTTCCGCGTAGGTGTGCGTGGGGAAATCCGGCTGGTCGTAACGGTAGTTCAGCAGGTAGCGGCCGTCCGGCTCGATGGGGATTCGCAGCGTGCGCGTCTTCGTCGGCAGGTAGACCGCGTCGCCCAGCCGCACCCGCACGTCGTCGGCCGCCAGGTGGAAATAGCGCAGGAGGGTTTGCAGGGCGAACGAGGGGTAGACCTGCCGGCCCACCCGCGCCACCAGCGGCACCTCGCGGATGATGCCGTCGCTGGCGCGCGACGCGTCGACGATGCCGTAAACACACACGGCGCGCAGCTCGGGAAAGGGGATCAGCGCATAATCGTCGCCCTCGATCCGGCTCACGTCGCCCTCGATGTGCGTCAGCGGGCGCGTCGGCCCGCCCGGCCCGGGCCGGATGTCGGGCGGATCGTGGGTCGTCGCCACGCCGACGACGACCTCCGTGCCCCGTTCCACCGCCGCCTGCGTGCCCAGGCCCATCTTGGCGTCGCCTCCGCCCTCGCGGCTGGCGTCGAAGATCACGTCCCAGGTGACGACCGCGGGGCGGGTCAGCGAGATGAGCTCGTTGAAGTTGCCGTGCCATTCGCGGTCCGGCGGCCACGAGGCGATGTTCGCGTCCGTGCTGTCCTCGTACAGGACGACGACGAGGCGCGGGTCAGGCGGCGGCTGGAACAGCGCGCGGAATTCCGTGCGCCAGTCCAACGTGTGCCACTCGAGCGCCCGCGCGAGGCGCACGCGGCCCAGGCCGAAGGCGGTGCCGAAGCAGAGCAGCGGCAGCCACCACAGGCAACGGAGGTCTTGGAGGGCGGTGCGGCTCATCCGGGCGCGGACCAGCATGACGCGTCGCGGGCGCGCCGCGCAATTGAAAATCCAAGATCAAAGACGCAAGACCAGGCTGCACCGCCTCTCCGCATCCGGAGTTCAATTTCCTCTTTCATCTTCCTTCTTCAATCGCCGCAATGGCGGTGAATCGCCGGAGCGAATTTCCGGGCGCGGCCTCTGCCGTCCATTTTCGCTCTTCGGTCTTCGCTCTTGAATCGCCGGAAGGCGCCCCATTCCCCTACTCCCTCACAATCCCATTCCCTGACGGCCGAACGGCCGGCGCTTGCCGCTTTGCGCCTGGCTCGTGGCTCCCTGCTTGGCTTAGTACGCCGTTTTCGGCGGAAAAAGGACCTCCCGGGCGGTGCGCACGATGATCTGCAGATCGAGCCAGATGGTCCATTCGGCCACATAGGCGACATCCAGCTCAATGCGCTTTTCCAGCAGACTCGTGTCCGTGATTTCACCCCGGAAACCGCGACTCTGCGCCAAGCCGGTGATGCCCGGCTTCACGAAAAATCGCGTCCGGTAGCCTTTCATCAGCCGGCCAAACTCCTGGTCGTGCGCCGGCAAGTGGGGACGCGGACCGACGATGCTCATCTCCCCCTTCAGGGCGTTGATGAATTGCGGAAACTCGTCGAGACTTGTCCGACGGAGGAAATGGCCGAAGGAATAGACCCGGTCGTCGCCCTGCCGCGCCTGCCGCGCCTCGGCGGCCGGCTCCTGGCTCGACACGTGCATCGAGCGGAACTTGAGCATCCAGAAGGGCTGTCGGCCGTGACCGGTGCGCTGCTGCACGTAGAAGATCGGTCCGGGCGACTGCAAAAGCTGCATCAGCCACACCCACAGCGTCAGGGGCGGGATCACGAACAGCACGACCGGCAGCGCGACGGCCAGGTCCAGAAGCCGCTTCAGCAGGCGGTTTAACGGATCCTCCAAGGGTTCGTCCTGCATGGAGTAGAACTGGTGCCCCTCCTCGCTTACCGCCATGAGCGGATGCCGCATGATGTCCGCCAGGTTGCTGTAGATTAGCAGCCGGCAGCCCTTGGTCTGGCAGGTTTCGAGGATGAATCGGGCCACTTCCTCCGAGCGCGGGATCTCCAATGCCACCACCTGCACGACACCGTTATGGTCGATCAGTTGGGGAAGGTCCGCCAGCGCGCCGAGGAACGGCGGGTTACTTCCGCCGGGCGGCGGACCCTCCTCGGTCAGAAATCCCACCGGCTGCATGCCCAAAATCTGTTTTGAAGCCATCCAGTTCTGCAGCTTGGCCAGGCCTTTCGCAGAACCGAGGAACAATGTCGGCATTTTGTGGGCGCGGTCGAACAAGAGCCGGGCGAAAAAGCGCGGCAGGGCGTGGTTCACCACGAGCAACAGCACCCAGCACGCGATGAAATAGGTGCTCATGAAGATACGGCTCATGCCGCGGTCCTTGAAGGCAAACATGAACGCAAACACGAGCAGCGCCATGGCCAGCACCTGACGCGACGTCAGTTGTGCTGCATCCACCCAGCTCAACCGGTGGAACCGGCTCACGAGCGGCTGCAGGAAACGGGCGCTCACGATCATTCCAATCCCGATGCACAGCAGGTAGGGAGTCAGATTGACGCTGAGATTGAGCCCGCCCAACGAGAGAACCGGAATGACATTCGCATACGCGCTCAGCAGCAGCAGCGCCATCCCGGTGGTGAATGCGACGTGGAGATTCAGCAGACCCCTGAGGCGCTGAGCGATCATGATTCAAGCCTCCGCGACAGGCATTCTGTTCTCCTGCTGCTCATAGAAAATCCCTTCAATCAAGTCGACTGTGCGCCGGCGGTGTCTGATGTCGTGCCTCGTCCGTCGGTGGACTCATTCGGCGTTGCCGAGCCTTGTCTCATGAGCCGACGGCAAGGTCCAAGTCAATGCGTAACGCGCGCCTGGTCCGGCGCAACGATCTCCCGCAGCCTGGTTTCAAACCGTGCAAGGACGTTGCTCGCTTCAAACCTTTTTACCCAGTCACTCCCAGCCAACCCGAGCCGTCCAAGCTCGGCGCGCCGGCCCGCCGAGTCGGCCAGCGCACGGGCCAACGCTTCAGGATCTTCCGGCGGCACGATCACGCCGAAGCCGCCTTCATCCGCCGCCCGCGCCAATTCACTCGTCGCATCGGCGACGGCCATTACCGGCCGGCCCGCGGCGAGAATCGTCAGGAGTTTGCTGGGCAGGAAGAACCGGCCCGTGCCCTTTGCCTGAGTGATCATGCAAACGTCCGAGGCCGCGAGCATGGCGCGGTAATCCGCGTCCGGCAACAAGGGCAGCAGCCGCACATTCGGCAACGGGCGCTCGCGCAGCCGCGCTTCCAAGGCCGGCCGCATGACTCCATCACCGGCAATCAAAAGAAAGATGGCAGGCGCACGCTCGTGTTGGGCGCGGGTCAGCCGTTCCGCCGAATCCAGCACCATTTCGAGTCCTTGCTTTCGCCCGAGATTGCCGGCATACGACGCCACGAATGCGTCCGCCGGAATCCCGTGCCGATCCCGCCAGTTCCCGGTGTCCTCGGCCCACCGCCCACCGCCCGCCGCCCCTTGCCGCGCCATCGCTTCGCTTCGCGCCGCAGCGGCGGGCCTGTCCTCTGCCAGTTCCACCCAGTTCGGAAAATGGCATCGTTTCCCTGCCGGCACGCCTCTGCGCGCGAAGGCTTCGACCATCATTTCGGAAATGCCGCTGACCACGCAGGCATGGCGGTAGGCATGCGCCTCCATCGCGCGCAGGATTCGCACCAGGAAGCCGCGCTCGCGCATCATGCCCAGCCCCACGGCCGCGTCGGGCTGCAGATCCTGCACATGAAAGACGTACCGGCTGCGTTTCAGCACGCATGCCAACCACGCCAGCGGCCCAAGAATCAGCGGCGGGCTGACGACGATGTAGAGATCGGCCCGTGGCAGACTCAGCACCCTCAACTCCGAGGTGACGCCGAATGAAAGTTCATGCCAGATTCGGCGGAGCGTCGTCGCGCGCGCAGGCACGTAGTGCCAGCAACGGTGCACGGGCACGTCATCGACGAGGTCGGTGCGGAAAAGCCGGCCTCGGTCCTGCTCCGCCTTCCGCCAGGCGGGATAGTAAGCGAAGGTCGTCACCATGCGGACCGAATGCCCTCGGGCCGCGAGATAACGGCAAAGGCCGCGGTTGAATGGGGCAATGCCGGTCGCCTCCGGCCAGTAGTTGATGCCCCACACAATGATCCGCATGGCGCGAGGCTTCGCCATCGTCCCGCGCTGTCAATCCCTCTCCCGCGGCCGGCGCTGGCGC